>JADLHH010000571.1 GCA_020848855.1 Anaerolineae bacterium
AGACCCGCTCCTACGGATAGCCACACCCCAGCCATGCAATGGAGAGAAGGCTGAGGTTCGAGAAACCAGCTTCGTGGATTTTTCGCCTGGCGGCTAGAACTGAAGCTCCGTCCGCACCGGGCTAAAGACATCCATCATCTGCGCGCCTTCGGGTCCGGCGTGCCCGCCGTGTTCCACGTCGCCCGGCACGAGATACACGTCGCCCGGCTTGAGCACGCGCGTCTCGCCGCCGATGGTCATCGTCACCTCGCCCCGCAGGATCACCGAAATCTGCTCCTGCGGGTGGTGATGCGCCGGGATGTTCGCATTCGGCAGAAATGTGATGTACGAGAGCAGCATGTTTTCGCCCCACATCGTCTGAATACTCACGCCAGGGCGCAGTTCCTTGCCGGGGCGCTTATCCGCCTCGAAAAAGTAGGTCGTCACCGTCGTTCCTTTCCACAATCGTCAACGCAAAGTCTCATTCAGAGCCGGTCGCCGTCGGTCGTGCCGGGTCGGTGATCCATTCGCTCCACGAACCGGCATACAGGCGCACGTCGCCTAAGCCGGCGTGCTTGATGGCGAGCACGTCGTGGGCTGCCGTGACGCCCGACCCGCAGTAGCACACGATCTGAGCGGGCGGCGTCTCGCCCAGCAGCGAAGTGAAGCGCTCCCGAAGGGCTTCCGCTGGACGAAACACCCCCTCGGCGATGCTGTCCATGTAGGGTGCGCACACCGCGCCGGGGATGTGCCCCGCCACCGGGTCAATCGGCTCGACATCCCCGCGATACCGTTCCGGGGCGCGGGCATCGAGGATCAGCAAATCGTGCTGCCTCATTGCGGCGAGGACTTCGGCGGCGTCGGCGATCATCTCATCGTGTGGCTGCCCGGTGAAGCGCCGCGCCGCGTTCGATTCGACGCCCCCGCGCGACGGACGCCCCTCGCTCTGCCAGCGCGCCCAGCCGCCGTCGAGCACGGCGACCGATTCGTGCCCCAGCCAGCGCAGCAGCCACCACAACCGGGCGGCGAATCCCCCCACGCTGTCGTCATAGGCGACGACCTGCACCCGCGAATCGATCCCCCACGCGCCCAGCTTAGCGATCAGGGTATCCACATCCGGCAGCGGGTGGCGTCCGGTTTTGCCCGGCACAATCGGGCTGGATAAATCCTCGTCGATGTGCGCGTAGACCGCGCCGGGAATGTGCGCCTGCTCGTAGTCGCGCCGACCACGCGGCGGGTTGTCGAGCGCGAACCGGCAGTCCACCACCACCCAGTCCCGGCTGGACAGATTCTCGGCAAGTTCGGCTGTCGAAATGAGGGTCGTAAAGCTCATACTGGCGTTTCCTTCCGTCTGCAAGTGTCGCGTTACTCCATATCAGATGGATAAGCTGCTTTCGCAAGCATGGGCACGACATGTCGTGCCCATGCGCATCAATTCAAGGATTGTTCGATGAGCCGGTTCGTGCTCTCTAATCATCCGAATCCGTCCGCCCACGCTTTTGTGTTCGCGCCCGTCCCTGAAATCGGGGAAGGGAGGCGCTGCTGCGCAGCGCGGGGATGGGGTCGAACAGCGACCATCATCGTCGATTGTGCTGAACTGGATGCCTATGGGGGCACGACATGTCGTGCCCCTACGACAAAAATCCCCCGTCAAATTCCTTATCCATGATTCACGCTGAGAAGGCTGTCCACAACTCGCCTTATTCCAGATGCCGTACGTCCCACAGGTTCGGTTCGTACTTTTCCTGAAGCGCCTCACATTCCTGCGCCGTAAGCCGGAGATCGAGCGCCGCCACCGCCTGATCGAGATGCTCGACCTTGCTCACCCCAACGACCGGCGCAGTGACAACCGGGTGTTGCAGAGCCCACGCCAGCGCGATCTGCGCCGGGGTCGTTCCGCGCTGCTCGGCAACTGCTATCACCCGGTCGAGCACGGCGTAATCCGCTTCCCGGTCGTAAAACGCGCGCGCGCGGTCGTCATTGCGGGCGCGGTTGGTGACGCCATTCCCGTCGCGCTTGCGATTCCCGGCTAAAAAGCCGCGCGCCAGGGGACTCCAGGGCAGCACGCCGATGCCTTCCGCCTGACACAGCGGCAGCATCTCGCGCTCTTCTTCGCGGCTCACCAGATTGTAGTGATTCTGCATCGAGACAAAGCGCGTCAGGTGGTCGCGCTCGGCGATGCACAGGTAGCGGGCAAACTGCCACGCCCGCATACTCGACGCGCCAATATAGCGCGCCTTGCCCGCCTTCACCACGTCGTGAAGCGCCTCGATTGTTTCTTCCATCGGCGTTTCCGGGTCGAAACGATGTATCTGGTATAAATCCACGTAATCGACCCCCAGACGCCGCAGCGAAGCGTCGATGGCGTTCATAATGTGGACACGGGATAGTCCATGCTCATTCGGCGTATCGCCGGTGGGCATAAACACCTTGGTGGCGATCACGACTTCTTCCCGCCGCGCGAATTCCCGCAGCAGGCGTCCGGTCACTTCTTCGCTGCCCCCGCGCGAATACATATCGGCGGTGTCGAAGAAGTTGATGCCCAGTTCGAGCGCGCGCCGGATGAACGGGCGCGTTTCGTCTTCCGAGAGCGTCCAGGGACGCCAGTTGGGATCGCCGAAATTCATCGTGCCCAAACAGATGCGCGATACTTTTAAGCCAGCACGACCCAGGTTCACGTATTGCACGGGCTTCTCCAGAGCTTGCGGTAATAATCACACAGGATTGGTGCGCGCGTTCAGGGCGTAATCTGCATTACCCCATCTTTGATAATCGTCTCGCCGTCCACGACCAGCGTCGGCTTGCTCATGATGCCGTCGTAGTGAATGTTGCTGTCAATCGTGCCGCCGACATCGGTATTCATCCCAAAACCGACGTGCATACTGCCCAGCGGGAACCGATCCTGCCGCATGTTGCCCATGAAGACCGCATACGGATTTGTGCCCACCGCCAGCTCGCAGATGACGCGGGCGTTGTCGTCGCCGTAGGTATCCAGCCAGCGCCGGAATTCGTCCGCTTCCCAGCCGCCGGTGATTTTGACGATCCTGCCTTTTTCCATGTGCAGATGAACCGGGTTGGTCAGCCGCCCCGGCGGGTGGTGGATCGTCTGGTCGATGACCAGCACGCCGTCGCCGGTGTTTTCGTTGGGCGTGCAGGCGGTTTCGCCGCCGGGAAACTGCACGAACGGCGCTTTGAACAACTCGGCGTTTGCGCTGGTGAACTGCTGCCCCGCCGAACTGAAGCTCAGATGCCCTTCAATGCTGATGTGCAGGTCGGTTCCGTAGGGCGTCGAGATGTGAACGTCGCTGCCCTCATCCCAGATTTTCTGAATCCGCTTGTTCCAGGCGTTGACTTCTTCGTCGCTCGCCCGAACCGCGCCTTCGGTGAACATCTCCGGCGTAATGCCTTCCGAGACGATGCGCTTTTTGCCCAGCCTGCTCAGCGACAGTCCCCACTGGCTGTGAACCAGCCCGTTGCGCGTCGTGTAGTGGATGATGGCGGCGGCTTCCGCCATCTTCTGCACCGCCAGCGGCGGGTCGGCGTAGTCGCGCGCGCTTGGAACCATCAGCGCGATCACCGGGTGGATGCCCAGCGACTGCGCGGCGGTCGCCAGTGTCTGCCAGATGATCGGGTCGGTATCGGTGTCGGTGATAATGGCGACGGTCTCGCCCGCCACGCCGATCTTCTTGTACGGCCTGGTGGCAGCGGTGATCATCGCGATGATTCGTGGGTCCATTGTCCTCATGCTCCTTGTATCGTGATTGCGCCGGGTTCAGTGCGCGGCTACCACGCCGCCTGCAGCAGTTCCAGCACCTCGTTCGCGCCGCTCACCGGGCGCGGGTTCGCGCCAATCGACATGTCGCTCATCGTCCGGTCGGCGATCACCGGAAGCTGTTCCTGCATGACGCCGATGTCGCGCAGCCGCGCAGGCAAGCCGAGTTCGGCAACCAGCGCCCGGATGGCTTCGGCTGCCGCTAAACCGGCTTGCTCGCCCGTCATGCCGGACGTGTCCACGCCCATCGCCGCAGCCGCCATCGTCAGCCCCAAGCCGCTGACCGGCGCGTTGAATTCGATGCAGCGCGGCAGCAGCACCGACGAAATCATGCCGTGCGAAGCGCCGCTGACGCCGCCGGTCTGCCTGCCCAGCGCGTGGCTCAGTCCCATGCGCTTGACGAGGCTCGACCAACTGCCGAACATGCACAGCCACGCCCCGACCAGCAGATTGCCGCGCGCCGTCAGGTTGTCCGGCTCGCGGTAGGAATGGCGAAGCTCGTAGCTCAGCACCTGAACCGCCTGCGTCGCAATCGCATCGACCACCGGGTCGCGTTCCAGCGCCGAAAGCTTGGCGATGGCATGTTCCAGCGCCTTGATGCCGGTCGAAAACCAGAGCTGCGGCGGGGTGTACACCGACAGCGCCGGGTCGAGGATGATGGTGCTGGTCAGAAGCTGCGGGTGCGAAAACACCTGCTTCCCATGCGTCACTTCGTTGGTGATGCCCATGCCCTGCGTGTGCTCGCCGCTGATCAGGGTGGTCGGCATTCCGACCTGCGGCAGCATCGCCGGGGACGAGGACTGCCACCACGTCGGGTCTTCCTTCATGCGCTTGAACGCCCGGTCGAAGCCCGCATCGTCGGTGATGTCCGCCCACAGCGCCAGCCGCATCGCCTTGGCGGTGTCGGTCGCGCTGCCCCCGCCCAGGCTCAGAATGATGTCCGGCTTCAGGTCGCGTGCCATGTCGGACGCCGCCAGGACGGCGCGGCGCGGCGTATGCTGCACTGTGTCGGCGAAAACGCCCACCAGCCGGTCGCCCAGCAGACCGCGAACGCGCTGCACCAGGTCGGTTTTCGTGTGGATCGTGTTGCCCGTCACCAGCAGCGCCCGCTGCCCGAAGCGGCTGACTTCGTTCGGCAGGCTGGCAAGCGCATCTTCGCCATAAACGATCTTGCTGAGGTCTTCGGTCGGGTCGTAGTACCCGCGATAAGCCGGCATGTTCACAATGCTCAAGAAGCGTCCCCTCTTTGCTGTCCCTGCAAAAACGCGGGAGAGGTTCGGCGCGCGCCCATCCGCCGGGACAGCGCACGCCGAACTCAACCTATCTGCTTATAGCGATTCGGTCGCCGTTTCAACGCGACCGATCTCTGCCAGCGCATCCTCGACGATGCTCGGATCCATGAAGTCTTCCCATGCCACCGGCTCGGAGAGCGCCCCGATTTCGACGTAGGCGTTCATCGTCGCATCGTACCGTTCGCGGTCGATATCGCCGTTCGCATCCCACACGCCGCGCTCGACAAAGTCGTCCCATGCTTCCGCGACCAGTTCCGGGTCGGCATCGGGGACGATTTCGACGTACGACTGAACCGCGAAATCCTGATCGTCGATGAACATTCTGACCGACTGAATGACGGTCTTGACGTAAGCGACGACCATATCGCGGTTCTCGGTGACGTTGCGGGTGAACGTCGCGTCGATGCCGAACAGCAGCGGCGCTTCCGCCAGCGTCGAGAGAACGTGAATTTCGGGATTGTCGCGCACAAGCTGCAGCGCGTCGAGCGGATGGATCAGCGCGGCATCGACTTCGCCCGCCAGCAGCGCCTGGGTGCGCGCCGAAGAACCGCCCAGCGGCACAATCTCCACCTGGTCGACCGGGACGTTGTTGCGGGCGAACGCATAGCGCCCGATGCCATCGGGCGGACCACCGGGCGACGAAATCACGTATTTGCGCCCGACCATCTGCTGCCACTCGGTGATGTCCGCCCGCGTGACCATCCAGTAATCGTAGCGGTCGCCGCTGGCGAAGTTGCCCAGCCCGACCAGCGGCGCGCCCTGCAGCACCACGTCAAAGCCCGCCGGGAACAGAATGTCGGTGAAGTCGATTCGCTCGGTGACGATCAACTGAAGCGGCTCGACGGCAACGGCTGCCCCGCCGCCCGTCTCGATCAGTTCAAGATCGACGCCGTTATCAGCAAACATGCCCATTCTTTGCGCCCACACCTGCGGGATTTCGGCAAAGTCCGGCACGGCGGCTTGCTCGACCGCCAGCCGCGCGGTCAGGTTCGCCTGGGCATGGAGCAGGCGCGAAGCGTGGGTCGCCATCAGCAGCCCCCCGCCGACAGCCCCGCCGGTCAGCCGAAGAAAATCTCTGCGCGATACGCCTTTCCTGAAAAATCTACTCATCATGAAATCTCCCTGATTCGCTCTCGTCTTGGCTTCCAGCTTCCATCCCGGCGGCAGCGCTGCCTGCGGACGGCAATACACCTTTCCTGCTTCTGCCAAATACGCCTCCCCTCTCCGGCGTGCCCTCGATAACGGTTCGCGTCCCTAGCGAAAAGCCCGCTCGGTACGCTGCCAGTGTGAAATACGCCGTTCAAGTGCGTAAGCGAGCGACATCAGCGTCACGCCAAAGATCAGGATGACCAGTACCGCCGCGAAAACCTGCGCGACCCGCAGCCGCGCCGAGTAGAAAACGATGATGCCGCCCAATCCGTTCAGCCCGATCAGAAATTCGGCGACGACCGTGCCAATCAATGCCAGCCCCAGCCCCAGGCGCAAGCCGGTCGCGATGAACGGCAGAATCGCCGGGAGCGTGACCTCGCGCAGAATTTGCCATTCGTTCGCGCCGTAGGCGTTGGCAACTTCCAGATAGCTCCGGCTCACGCTCGACATACCGTGCAGCACGTTGAAGAAGATGGCGAAGAAACAGATCAGCCACACGACGGCGATCTTCGCCCAGAAGCCGATGCCCACCCAGATGATGATCAGCGGGATCAGCGCCAGGCGCGGCGTGACGTAGAATGCCATCATGAGCGGGTTGAGCAGCCGCCCCAGGTAGTTGATGCGCCCCGCCAGCAGTCCCAGCGGCACGGCGATCAGTACCGCCATCCCGTAGCCAATCGCCAGCACCTGCACGCTGTCGATGATCGCCTTCACCAGTTCACCGCTGCCAGCCAGTCCCGCCAGCGCCCCGATAATCGCGGTCGGGTAGGTGAAGGTGAACGGACTCTGCTGCCTGCCCCACAATTCCCAGATGAGGAGCAGAATCGCCCAGACGACGTACCGAAACGCCGCTGCGTTGACCAACCGGCTCACCATCTGAAGCCACGAACGTTTGGATTCCGCGTACATGTCTGCCGCCTCTACCCCGCGCCGTCGAGCGCGTCACATCCCTATGCTGACCGCTGCTTCACGGGCGAAATGCCCGCTCGGTCTTACGCCAGCGCCCCGATCGCGCTTCGACTAGGTCACCCAGCTTCGTCAGCCCGAAGCCCAGCAGCACCAGCACGAAAATGATCACAAACGCTCGGTCGAGCCGGTAACGCGCCGACGCCTTCTGCAGTTCGCCGCCCAGCCCGGTCACGCCGATGAAAAACTCCGCCGCGATCAAGCCCGTCAGACCGCGCGCAATCGCCTGTTTAGTGCCAATGCCGATGAACGGCAGAATCGCAGGCAGTGTCACTTCGCGGACGATCTGCCATTCGTTCGCCCCGTATGCCCGCGCGGTTTCGACGTGCGTCGAACTCACGTTGCGGACGCCATCCGCCACGTTGTAGATCATCGGAAACACGCTCGACAGGAACACGAAGATGATCCGGCTCATGTCGCTCAGCCCGAACCACAGCACCAGCAGCGGCACAAATGCCTCGCGCGGGGCGACGAAGAACGCCGTCACGATCGGACCGAAGACGCGGTTCAGCACCGCGTAGCGCCCGATCAGAAAGCCGATGGGCAAGCCGATCACGAAGGTGTACAGGAAACCGAACGCCAGCACCATCACGCTGGCAGCCAGCGCCCGAACCAGTTCGCCCGACTGAAGCATCTCGCCGCCCGCCTGAATGATCGCGGTCGGGTAGCTCGAAAAGTACGGGTTCACGTCGCGCCCGAATACATCCCACGCGACGAACAGCCCGACGTAGATCAGCAGGATAGACAGCGTTGACAGCCGGGGCAGCCCGCGCCGGGGAACACTCATCTTGGGAACAGACGGCGTCTCAAGCCGGGGCGTATCCTTCTCACGCGCGCTCATTGACCGTCCCTTCTTTCAGGGCGCGGCGCGCCTCGTGGACGTAATCCTCGAAATCGTCTTCCAGCCGAACGTCGCGTATCCAGCGTTCAGCGCCCAGGTCGACCCGCATGTCCTTGACGATGCGCCCCGGAGCCGACGACATGACGATCACCCGCGTTCCCAGATATACCGCTTCCTCGATGCTGTGCGTTACGAAAATCACGGTGGTTTTCGCGCCTTCGACGCCTTCCACGATTCGCAGCAGTTCGGTTTGAAGCCGCTCGCGCGTCTGCGCATCGACGGCGGCGAAGGGTTCGTCCATCAGCAGAAGCTGTGGGCTGCACGACAGCCCGCGCGCGACGCCGACGCGCTGCTGCATACCGCCCGAAATCTGATGCGGGTAGTGGCTCTCGAAGCCGGCAAGCCCGGTGAGCTGAATGTAGTAATCGCTGACATCGCGCCGTTCGGCGGCGGAAACGCCGCGCAGCTTGAGTCCGAATTCGATGTTCTCGCGCACCGTTCGCCAGGGGAACAACCCGTAGCTTTGAAAGACCAGGCAGACATCCTTGCCCGGTTTATAGCGCGACGATCCGGCGATTTTGATCGACCCGCGCTCGGCTTTCACCAAGCCGACGATCACGCGCAGCAGCGTGGTCTTGCCGCAGCCGCTGGGTCCCAGGATCGATACGAACTCTCCGGGGGCAACGCTCAGGGAAAGCCCGTTCAGCACGGTGAGACGCCCGTTGTGGTTCTGTCCGGCGCTCTCGAAACTCACCGCCAGGTCAGACACTTCCAGCATTTGCGACTCAGGCATACGGTAATCCCCCGGAATTATTGAATGAAATACATGTACAGGAAACCAACCGGACTCTAGGGGTGAAGGTGGAGCGCGCTTCCGCGCCGCCGGGTGCTACACGACGCCCCCGCTGGCTTGAATTTCTTCCAGCGCCACGCGCTTGCCCGACTCGATATGCTTCCGAATCGCGGTCTGAGCGCGCACAAGGTCGCCCGCTTCGAACGCTTCGACCAGTTCGATGTGCTCGTTGGCGACGTGCCCCATACCGGTGTTGCGCTCGTAGATGGTGCGCCCCATGAACAGGTTGACGTTGAGGTTCTGATAGTACAGCGACATGATTTCGTTGCGGGCGAGGGCGATCTGATAGCGGTGAAATGCCAGGTTCGTAGCAATATACCCCTGCTTATCGACGATCTGATCGCCCGCAATCTTCAGCAGCGTCGCTTCCATTAGCTGGCGCAGCGTCTTCAGCGCTTCGTCGGGAACCTGCCCGACGGTTCGTTCGGCAGCCATCAGCTCCAGCGCCATGCGAACGTCGAACGCGCTCAGCACGACTTCGGGTGTGATGGGCTGGACGTAATACCCCTTGCGTGGCGATACCTTGATCAGGTTCTCGGACGCCATCCGTGTGAGCGCCTGATGCACCGGGCTGCGCGACACGCCCAGTTCCTGGGCAATCGTCGTGATACTCAGTTTCTGTCGCGGACGAAGCTTTCGGGTGACGAGCCAGTTCACCAGCACGTCGTAGACCTGCTGGTTGAGGTCGACGTGTTTGATCGTGGTCGCAGCGGGAGTGCTCAGCAGGAAGTCGTCGGAAGCGCTCGAAGGGGTGAGGAATTCGGACTCGAAGGGGGTCATCAGCTTATCCACAAAAATTCGGGTTATTTCCAAATAAATGTACGCGCCGGCATAACCACCGCATGACCAATGTCAGTGAAAATCCATATCATGTGTTGTGTGTCATGATACACGACACTATCATCGTATCCAAATCCCCGAATTTGTCAACGCACCCGACTCGTGGCAGTGGTGAATATCGGAGATACATCGGAAGGAACTTAGGATCACAAAGCGGGTGCTTTCTCCCCTCTCCCCGCTTGCGTTACGCAACCGAAGGTTGCCGGGATGAGGGGTCAATGCGACCTTTTTAGAGACCATTGGAATATTCGCCGCCGCTCTCGTGATTTTTGTATGGTAGGGGCACGACATGTCGTGCCCCCGAATAGGATTTGTTGCGTTTGCCCCGCCAATCGGGCATCCGAACCGCCATATCCCACATTTCCAACCCCCCGCGCGCCCCACCTCACCCCCGCCTTTGACTCAGCACTCAGCACTCTTCCCTCAGCACTAACGGATATCCCACACTACCCCCCAATAATTCGGGTGTACGTATGTGCCTTGACAAGCGAAGAACCGGCTTTATGATGTGTGTGATTCTGCGTTCTTCGCTCATTCTCCCGTCCGAATCATCATCGCATGGATGCGACGGGAAGCCCTTCCCTCATTCTCCCGACCGCTCGTAATCGGGCGAGAAGCGCTTCCCTCATTTCCCCGTCTGCATGATAACGGGCGAGAAGCCTTTCCCTCATTCTCCCGACCGCTCGTCATCGGACGAGAAGCCCTTCCCTCATTCTCCCGTCCGCTCGTTATCGGACGCGACGCCAGGCGAAGCGCTTCTCGTCGCATCGGTGTGTCCAGTTTCCGCCTCATCTTCCCTGTTCGTGCAGGGCGGTGCGCGCTGCTGAACAACCTCACAATTCATTTGTGACAAAAATCACGAATTAACCCGTTACATCCTCCATAGACGCCGCTTCGCTGGAAGCGTTACGGTATGAAGTAGAGAGGAGACTCGATGATGTACGTAATCGTCTTGATCGTGCTGCTCTTCTGCGCCGCTCAGGCTGTCCGTGCCGCCCGCCTGATGATCGCAGCACTCTGGCTAGCCGGAGTCAGCGCTCTGGTAGCAATCCTGTTGTATGGCGCCGGCGCGTATGAAGTCGCCGTGATCGAGCTGAGCGTCGGCGCCGGGCTGGTGACTGTGCTGTTCGTCTTCGCCATCAGTCTGGCTGGCGACGAGCCGCTTCCGGCGCGTTCCGTCGTTCCCAAAGCCGTCGCGCTCGCGCTCGTATTTGGCGTCGCGGCGCTGCTGCTGGCGTTCGCGCAGCCCCCCGCCCTAACCGGCGACACCCCTCCCGAAGCGACATTCGCCCAGGTCTTCTGGAACACGCGCAGCGCCGACGTTCTGGCGCAGGTTGTGCTGATCTTCGCCGGCGCACTCAGCGTGCTGGGGCTGCTCACGAAGCGCCAGCTTCGCGTGAAGCGGCTGCCGGTTCTGGTGCAGGAGCCAGCTCCGCGCGAGGAGGAACGCTCATGACCCTGGAAGTGATCGCGCTGATCGGCGTGGTGGGGCTGTTGGCGACGGCGCTCTACGGGCTGCTCGTCCTGCGCAACCTGCTGAAGCTCGTCATCGCGCTGCAAATGCTCAGCAAGGCTGCCATCCTCGCGCTGGTGCTCGCCGGGAAAGTGAGCGGGCAGATCAATCTGGCGCAAAGTCTTGCCGTGACGGTGATCGTGGTCGACACCATCACGACGGTGATCGCGCTGGCAATCGCGGTCAGGGTACGCCAGCGCTGCGGAACGCTCGACGTTCGCGCGCTGTCTTCACTGCGCGGCTAGCGAATGCGAAAAGGCAGGATCGATGGTCGTGTTGGCTCTGTTCTTCCCGCTTCTGGGGATCGCCCTTAACCTGACGCTGGCGCGGCGCTGGCGCGAGCCGGCAGCCGGCATCATCGCCAGCGCTGCGGTGGGCGGCGCGTTCGTCGTCTCGCTCGTTCAGCTTGCATCGATGACCGATGCGCAGACGGTGACCGTCACACTGGCGCGCTGGCTGCGCGTCGGCAGCTTCTCGATGGACTGGGCGCTGCAAATCGATGCTCTGTCCCTGACGATGATGCTGGTGGTCACCGGGATCGGCACGCTCATCCACATCTACGCCATCGGCTACATGCACGGCGACCCGCGTTTCAGCCGTTTCTTCATCTACCTGAATCTGTTCATCGCCGCCATGCTCGTCCTCGTCACAGCGAACAACTACCTGATGCTGTTCGCCGGATGGGAAGGCGTCGGGCTTTGCTCGTTCCTGCTGATCGGCTTCTGGTTCGACAAGACAGGCGAAGGCGCGCAGATCAGCAGCGCCGCCCGCAAAGCCTTCATCGTCAACCGGATTGGCGACGCCGGACTGCTGCTCGGCTTGTTCCTCATGGCGACGACCTTCGGCTCGCTGGACTTCGCCGCCGTGTTTGACGGGGCGCGCACGATGTTCGCCGCCGGCAGCACCCTGATGACGGCGCTCACCCTGCTGCTGTTCGTCGGCGTCACCGGCAAGAGCGCGCAAATCCCGCTCTACGTCTGGCTGCCCGACGCGATGGTCGGTCCGACGCCGGTTTCGGCGCTCATTCACGCGGCAACCATGGTGACGGCGGGCATCTACCTGATCGTGCGCTCGCACGTCCTGTTCGACCTCGCGCCGCTGACGCAAACGGTCGTCGTCGTGGTCGGAACCGCGACCGCGCTGCTCGCTGCGACCGTCGCCGTCAGCCAGTTCGACATCAAGCGGGTGCTGGCGTACTCCACCATCAGCCAGTTGGGGTTCATGGTCGCGGCGGTCGGCATGGGCGCATACGCGGCGGGCATGTTCCATCTCGTCACCCATGCGTTTTTCAAGGCGCTGCTGTTCCTCGCCGCCGGGTCGATTCTGCACGCGCTCGGCACGCAGGACAGCCGCCAGATGGGGGCGTTGTCGCGCCGCATGAGGACGACTTTCGCCGTGTATCTGGTCGGCGGGCTGGCGCTGGCAGGCGTGCCGCCGTTCGCCGGCTTTTTCTCCAAAGACGAAATTCTCGCCGCCGCCTATGACCGCAGCCCACTCCTGTATCTGGCGCTGGCGGCGGCGGCTTTCATGACCGCGTTCTACATCACGCGGCAGGTGTGCCTCATCTTCCTGGGCGAGCCGCGCAGCGACGCGGCTGATCATGCCCACGAGAGCGCGCCCCTGCTGACGCGCCCGCTGATCGTGTTGGCGCTGCTGGCGGCTGTTGGCGGCGCGCTCAATTTGCCGGGCGTCGCCTCGCTGCACCACTGGCTGGCAAACGTGACCGGCGAAACGGAAGCCGAAGTATTTCATCTACCGGTTGCCGCGCTCTCGACGCTCGTCGCCCTTGCCGGGATCGGGCTGGCATACTGGCTCTACCGGAAATACCGCGCCGACGACCCGCTGGCGGGGCGGCTGTTCACCGCGTCGCTGCAGGGCTGGCGGATCGACGAATTGTATGCCGCGCTGGTCATCCAGCCGTTTAAGCGCGTGACTGCCTGGTTCGCCGCCGCCGACAACCGGCTTTTCTACGGACTGGACGACGCGGCTGTCCGGCTCTCACAGAGCGCGGGCGACCGGCTGCGGAAAACCCAGACCGGTCAGCTCAACTGGAACGTCGCCTGGACGGTCGGCGGGTTGATCGTCGTCCTGCTGGTGGTGATTTTGGGGAGAGGCGTATGAGCGCGCTGCTGGTTCTGCCGCTGGTCATGGCGCCCATCGCCTACTTTGCGGGGCGGCGGCTGCACCCTTCGCTGGCGCGGGCGCTGGCGCTGGTCACGCTGGTGGTTCTGTGGGCGCTGTTCGGCTTGATCGCGGCGGGGGTGATGCCCGCCAGCTTCTCGCTGGGAGCCGTCGCGCTGCGCGCCGATGCGCTGAGCCTGCTGTTTGTCGGCATGACGCTGGCGCTGATGCTGCTGGTCGTGATCTATTCGCACAGCGAAATGACCGGGCAGGGCGGCGAAGAAAAGTATTACGCGCTGCTGCTGATTTTGACGGGTGCGCTCACCGGCGTCGCGTGTACGACCGACCTGTTCAACCTGTGGCTGTGGTTCGAACTGATGGTCGTCTCGACCTATTTTGTGGTCGTCTTCCGGCACAACGAGCCGCCGGCGCTGGAAGCGGTCGTCAAGTATCTGGTGCAGAGCATGATCGGCTCGGTGCTGGTGCTGCTGGGAATCGCGCTGGTGCTGGCGCAGACTGGCACGCTGGCGCTGGATCGCAAGCTGGCGGGCGGCACGCTGGACATCGCCGGGGCGCTCCTGCTGATCGGCTTTGGCGTCAAGCTGGCGCTGGTTCCGCTGCATACGTGGCTGCCCGACGCGTATTCGCAAGCCCCGGATGGCGGCAGCGCGCTGCTGGCAGGCGTGATCACCGAAGCCGGGCTGATCGCGCTGCTGCGGGCGCTGGCGCCGCTGCCATCCTTCGCCGGGCTGCTGATCGGCTTCGGCATCGTCAATATGGTCGTGGGCAATTTACTGGCGCTGCGTCAGCACGAACTCAAGCGGCTGCTGGCGTATTCCAGCCTGCCACACATCGGCTACATGCTGTTCGGCGTCGGCATCGGCTTAGCCACCGGAACGCCCGGCGGAATTCAGGGCGGGCTGTTCCATCTGCTGAATCACGGGTTGATGAAAGGGCTGGCGTTCCTGGCGGGCGGCGCGCTGCTCTATACGCTGCACCGCTCGCAGGGAATCGACCGCCCGCTGCGCATCCACGATCTATCCGGCGCAGCCCGGCGCGCGCCGCTGGCAGCGTTCGCTCTGACGCTGGCGCTGCTCAGCCTGGCGGGGATTCCGCCGCTGGCGGGTTTCATGTCCAAATGGCAGATTTTCATCGCCGGTATCTCGGCAGGGTCGGCATCGCTGGTCGCGCTGACGGTTTTCGCCGCCCTCAACAGCGTCTTCTCGCTCGCTTATTATCTGCCGGTCGTGAACGCGCTCTTTCGGTCGCCAACGGTCGCCAATGCCGCCGCGCCGCCGCTTCCACGAACCGTACAGGTGCCGCTGGTGCTGCTGTCTGCCGCACTGATACTCGTTGGTTTGCCGCCGAATACGCTGACACAAACCGCCAGCCTCAGCCTGCTCGGCTTGTTTGGTTAGGAGATGTGGATGGACGTACTGCTCGCGCCACCCCTCGCCTTCATCATCTACCTGCTGGCGGCGGGCGGGCTGACATGGCTCGGCAAGCGGTTTGCCGGGACGTCGAAGCCTTCGCCGCACAAGACCAGCCTGTACGCCAGCGGCAACGCCCCGGAACCGCGCGCCGCGCCGGGTTATGGCAGCTTTTTTGTGATCGCGCTGTTCTTCGCCGTGCTGCACCTCGGCGCGCTGGTGATCGGCAGCAGCGATCTGTCATCGGGAGCGGTCGTCTACGTGATCGGGCTGGCGGTGACTCTGGCAGCGCTGCTGCTCGGCTGAGAAAGCGAGGTGGGCGTTATGAACTGGACGGATGTTTTCAGCGATGTCACGACATGGGCGCGGACGAACTCGCCGTGGGTGATCCACTTCAACAGCGGGTCGTGCAACGGCTGTGACATCGAAATTCTGGCGACGCTGACGCCGCGCTACGACCTGGAGCGCTTCGGCGTCCGACTGGAAGGCAGCCCGCGCCACGCCGACGTTTTGATCTGCACCGGCGCGGTCACGCGGCAGGCGCGGGAAAGCCTGTGCCGCGTCTACGAACAAATGCCCGCGCCGAAATTCGTAGTCGCCGTCGGCGCCTGCGCGCTCTCCGGGGGTGTTTTTCAGGGCTGCTACAACGTGATCGGCTCGATTGATCAGGTGATCCCGGTCGACGTGTACATTCCGGGCTGCCCGCCGCGCCCACAGGCGATCACCGCGGGGATTGTCGACCTGCTGACGCGGCTGCGGGAAGGGGCGCGGGCATCATGACGACCGAACAGGCACGCGAGCTTCTCGCGGCATGGACAGAAAGCGCGCAACCGCCCGAACCGAACCGCCTCGACGTGGTGGTGACGGCGGGCAACCTGCTCGCCGCCGCCGAAGCGCTCAAGACATGGGGTTATCTTTCGGCGATAACCGGTCTGGATGATGAGCACGGCAGCGGTCGCCTCGAAATTCTCTACCACTTCTGCTCAGACGCCGCCGTCGTAACGCTGCGCGTCAGCACAAGCCGCGAATCGCCGTCCGTGCCGAGCATCTGCTGCCTTATTCCGTCGGCAGTGGTGTTCGAGCGCGAACTGCACGAAATGTTCGGCATCACCGTGATCGACATTCCGAATGATGACCCGCTCTTTCTGCCGGATGACTGGGCGGCAGGCGTTTACCCGCTGCGCAAAGACACCGCGTTGGATTGAGACGAAAATGGGCGAAAAATTCACAATCCCGATTGGTCCACAGCACCCGGCGCTCAAGGAGCCGGGGCATTTTCAGCTCACGGTCGATGGCGAAATCGTCACCGCCGCGTCCGTCCGGCTGGGCTACGCGCATCGCGGAATCGAAAAGGCGACCGAGTCGCGCAACTGGACGCAAGACCTGTACCTGCTCGAACGAATCTGCGGGATTTGCTCGCACATTCACGCGCTCGCCTACTGTCTGGGCGTCGAACAACTTGCAGGCGTGACCGCGCCGCCGCGCGCCCAGGCGATTCGCGTGCTGGTCGCCGAGATGGAGCGCATTCACAGCCATTTCCTGTGGCTGGGCGTGGCGGCGCACGAAGCCGGCTTCGATACCCTGTTCATGTATTCGTGGCGCGACCGCGAAGCGATCATGGACGCGCTCGAAGCGCTCACCGGCAACCGCGTGAATTATTCGGCGAACGTGCTCGGCGGCGTCAAGTACGACGTGACGCCCGAAATCGCCGAAGCGATACGGCGCGCGGTCGACCATCTGGAGGCGCGCACGCACCACTATCTCGACGTGATCACGACCGACAACCTGCTGACCGAGCGCATCCGCGATGTCGGCGTCGTGACCGGGGAGCAGGCAGACCAGTTCGGCTTGATGGGACCGTCGGCGCGGGCTTCCGGCGTCCCGCGCGACATCCGCGTGGTCGCCCCATATGCCGCTTACGCCGACTTCCCGATCAACGCGGTCGTGGAGATGACCGGCGATCTACAGGCGCGTTTCGTCGTCCGCCTGAACGAGCTATTTGAAAGCTACCGGCTGATCCGCGCCATCATCGACCATCTGCCGCCCGGCGAACTGCAAGCGCGAATCCCCCGGCGCATCAAGGCGGGCGAGACCATCATTCGGGTCGAAGCGCCGCGCGGCGAATTGTTTTACTTCATCAAGAGCAACGGGACGGACACGCCGGAGCGCGTCAAGGTGCGGACGCCGACCCTGTGCAATCTCGCATCCGTGCTGTCGCTGGCAATCGGGCATCCACTGGCGGACGTGCCGATGATCCTGGTCGGTATCGACCCGTGCTTCTCGTGCAACGACCGCGCGGTCACGGTCGTGGATCAGCACGCTGAGCAGCACTGGACGTGGGAGCAGTTGCGCCGCTACGGAATCGACTACTACCGGAGGCGAGGATGACTCTCGCGCAAGCGCTGTTCCTGCTGCTGATCTTCCCCGGCGGGCTGTTTCTGATCGCCAACGGACTGGCATATCAATGGGTCAGGCGCAAGCTGCTGGCTCGCCTGCAAAACCGGATCGGTCCACGCTGGTTTCAGCCGCTCGCCGACACGGTCAAGCTGCTGGTGAAAGAAGAAATCATCCCGGACGGCGTCAACGCGATCCTGGTCACCGGGCTGCCGATTATCGCGCTCGCCGGAGCGCTGACCGCCTCGCTGTATCTGCCGCTGGCGGGTCTCGCGCCTGCCTACAGCTTCCCCGGCGACCTGATCGTCACGATTTATCTGCTCAGCCTGCTGACGATCTGCACCAGCCTCGCCGGGGCGACCAGCGACGGTCGTTTCTCGATGATGGGGGCGATTCGCACGCTCACGCAGCTATTCGCCTACGAAGCGCCATTCATGCTGGCGCTGCTGGGTCCGGCAGCGGCGGCAGGAAGCTGGCAGATCGGCGTCATCGGATCGACCGGCAAATGGCTGATCTTCACGCAGCCGATCGGCTTTCTGGCAGCCGTCATCGGCTTGATGGGCAAGCTGGAAATGCCGCCGTTCGACGCGCCGGAAGCCGAAACCGAGATCGTCGCCGGCGCGCTGACGGAGTACAGCGGGCGCGGGCTGGCGCTGTTTCATCTCAGCCGGGCGGTCGAACTGGTCGCCGGGTTGACGCTGATCGCGGCGTTTTATCTGGGCGGCGTCACCAACCTGCTCGGTTACCTGCTGAAGACACTGGTGCTGCTGGCAGGCTTGACCGGTCTGCAGGCGCTGCTCACCCGTATGCGCATCATTCAGACCGTCGGCTTATGGTGGCGCTACGGGGCGCTGCTGCTGCTGGCGCAGTGGGTCGTGGTGATTTTAGGACAGGGATCATGAATCTCGCGGCGATGCTTGAGGATGTGTTTCACTCGCTGGTGCGCAAGCCCGTCACCGAACGGACGCCGGGCGCGCCGCCGCCGCGCCTGCGCGGCAAGCTCAGTTGGTCAACAGACGGCTGCACCGGCTGTGCGCTGTGCGCGAAAGACTGCCCGGCGCAGGCGCTCGAACTGATTCGGCTGGACGAAAAAGGCAAGCGCTTCGTGATTCGCTACAGCGTAGATCGCTGCACGTTCTGTGGGCAGTGTGTCGAAAACTGCCGCCCTAGCTGCCTGACGATGACCGGCGAAGCCTGGGCGCTGGCAGCGCCGACACGCGACGGTTTCACGCTGTATTTTGGGGACGACGCCAATGTCCAGGAACTGCTGGCAGTCCACGCTGCGAACGGCGATGCAGCGCCCGAACCGCTCGGCTAGGGTCGCCGTAATCGGGATCGGCAGTGAACTGCGCGGCGACGATGCCGCCGGAATCCTGATCGTGCGCGGGCTGACCCAGCAGGCAAATCTGCTGTTGATCGACGCGGGCACAGCACCCGAAAACTGCACGGGGGCGCTGCGCCGCTACCAGCCCGACCTGATCCTGCTGATCGACGCCGCCCGCATGAATCGGACGGCGGGAACGATCCGCATCCTCGATCCAGACTCGGCAGATGCCGCCGCGCCCGGAACCCATGCGCCCTCGCTGGCGCTGCTCACGCAGTACCTCAGGATGGAATTTGACTGCAGGGTACTCCTGCTGGGCATTCAGCCAGCAACAACCGCCCTTCATGCCGAAATCTCGCCGGGGGTCCAGAAGGCGGTCGCAGCGGTGCAGCAGTTCATTCAGTCAATGTTCAGCGGCGCGGTGTACGGCACGAAACGCGAGCTGCGGCACGGCGGTTGATTCACATTCCCCCAAAACCGATCATGCTGATCTCCGGGCGTTCAGGTCGCCGTACTTCAGCCCATTACCGGTCAGCAGCAGCACGACGCGCTCGTCCGGTTTCACCCGCCCCTGCTCGACCAACCGGCGCAGCGCCGAGAGCGTAGCCGCCGCTTCCGGCGCAGCATAGATGCCTTCGCTGCCGCCCAGTTCGCGCTGCGCAGCGATCAATTCGTCGTCGCTGACCGCCAGCGCCGTCCCGCCACTCTGCCGCACAGCGCGCAGAATCAGGAAGTCGCCGACCGCCAGAGGAACGCGCAGTCCATCAGCGACGGTGGCGGCGTTCTCCCAAGCCGAGGCGAGTTCCACACCCTGCTCGTATGCGCGGACAATTGGCGCGCAGCCCGCCGTCTGCACGCTGACGATGCGCGGGCGCTCCGAGCCGATCCAGCCAAGCGCCTCCATCTCATCCAGCGCTTTCCAGATGCCGACGATGCCGGTTCCGCCGCCGGTCGGGTAGATGATCATATCGGGAGCTTGCCAGCCCATCTGCTCGACGATCTCGTAGCCCATCGTCTTTTTGCCCTCGACGCGGTACGGCTCCTTCAGCGTCGAAAGGTCGAACCAGCGCCCTTCGTCCGCGCCCTTGCGTACCAGCCTGGCGCAGTCGGTGATCAAGCCGTCCACGAGCGTAACTTCCGCGCCGAGCGCCTGAATTTCCGCCAGAAACGCCTCCGGCACATCGCGCGGGAGAAAGCCATAAGCCGGCAGCCCGGCGCGCTCGGCATAGGCGGCAGTGGCGCTCCCGGCGTTGCCCGCGCTGGGGATAGCGACCGCCTCGACACCGAGTTCGGCGGCGCGCGACACCGCCACCGCCAGACCGCGCGCCTTGAACGAGCCGGTGGGGTTGATGCCTTCGTCCTTCGCGTACAGGTGAGTCATACCAAGCGATTCGCCGAGGCGCGGCAGATGCAGCAGCGGGGTGAAGCCTTCGCCGAGCGTGAAGCGAAATGCCGGGTCGCGCACGGGGAGCATGTCGGCGTAGCGCCACAGGCTGGGCGTGCGGCTGGCAAGCGAATCACGCGGGAAGCCCGCCTTTGCCGCGTCAATGTCGTAGCGGGCGAGCAGCGGCTTGCCGCACGCCGGGCACAGATTCATCAACTGGTCGGCGGAATACGTCGCGCCGCACCAGCCACATTCCAGATGCGAGAGATAGCTCGTCATGCGTTCGTTACTCCAGTTCCCAGGCGATTTGGCACTCTCATATGCGGGCGGCAGAACGATTTCCGCTGCTCGCCACCTGCACCCTTTCCGGGATAAATGATAACGCACACGAACCGTATCGCCTGATCCCGTTCCCGTGAATACAGCGTCTCTCCCGTGAGTTGGATGTTTCGCCCAGTGTGCCGCGTCTGCTCCGGTTCCATACGGGCAAACTGGGCGAGACCACCGCCGCACAAGCCTTCGACCGATCCCGCCCTGCCGTAACGTGGCGTATCTGACGGGAAAACTCCAACGACCGACTTAAGCCAGTGACAGGCGGTTTGTCAACCAGAGAGACATTTGAAAATGGTGATTATCTCCGTGTGTCATGTATTGTAGGGGCACGACATGTCGTGCCCGTGATGTAAAGGGATAATCGCCTTGAAAATACCTGTTTACGGGAATGCAGGGGCGCAAACAAGACCATCTTCCTCGTATTGCCAGCCTCCGTTTTTGACAAGCATGAGCGGGCATGTTACCTTAAGACAGCGCTGTCATATCGTCCGTATCGGGGCGTTTTGACCAGGGAGCGTGTTGTTTGAGCGTGCCTGAATCCCGAAAGACCGTGACCATCCTCGACGTTGCGCGGGCGGCGGGCGTCTCGATTAAAACTGTCTCGCGCGTCATCAACAACGACGGCTACGTCAGCGACGAAATGCGCCAGCGCGTCCAAACGGTGATAGACCGCCTCGACTATCGCCCCAACCGGGCGGCGCGCAACCTGGCATCCAACCGCAGCGCGGTGATCGGGCTGCTCGTCCCCGACGTTACTAACCCCTATTTCCCCGAAGTCGTGCGCGGCGTAGAAGATGCGGCGCTCAAAAAGGGCTACAACGTCCTGCTGTTCAACACCCAAACGAATACCGACAAGGAGCGCAACGCCTTCCGGTTTCTGGAAGAACACCGCGTCGACGGCGCGATCATCTACCTGCCGTACATCCCGCGCGAGGAACTGGCGACCGTGCTTTCGCGGCAGAAAGCCTCGGTCGTAGTCGACTCGTACCCACTCGGCAAAGGAGCGGGCAGCATCCGCGTCGACTTTTACGACGCCGCCGAACAGGCGATCCGCCACCTGGTGAGCATCGGGCGCAGAAACATCGGCTACATCGGACCGATCAAAAAATACTACACGTTTCAGGAGCGGTATCACGGCATGGTAGCCGCGCTGGAAGCCGAAGGCATTCCGGTGCGCCCGGAGTATTTCGTGGAACTGCAGCGCGCGAGCATGGAAGACCATTACGCGGGAACGCGAACGCTGCTCACCGAACACCCGGAAGTCGACGGGTTGATCTGCTTCAACGACATGGGGGCGCTGGGCGCGATGAAAGCCTGCGACGACCTGGGCGTGGCGATACCGGAGCGAGTCGCGCTGATGGGGTTTGACGATATCCCGTTCGCAGGCTTGAGCCGCATCTCGCTGACGACGATGCGCGTCCCGAAGTTCGAGGTTGGCGTGAAATCCTTTGAGATGCTCCTGAACCGCATCAATGGGGTGACGGAACCCGCCGAATACATCGTCAGGACGGAACTCGTGCAGCGAAACACGACGGCAATTTCGCCGCCGGCAAATGCGTAACTAACGAATTGAGTGCTTTCACCTAATCTATTCACCGGAGATGACCTTTCATGAATGAAACCACACTTCGCGTTCGCGGCGACCGCCCTGTCGGGACAATCTCACCGCGCCTCTATGGTCAGTTTGCCGAG
Organism: Anaerolineae bacterium; assembly: GCA_020848855.1. The sequence goes on from JADLHH010000571.1 coordinate 21,884, forward strand.
CACCTGGGGCGCTGCTGTTACGACGGCTTGTGGATTGGCAACCAGCAAACCGATATTCCGACTTACGGCGGCTTCCGTAAGGATGTGGTCGACGCGCTCAAAGCGATGCCCGTGCCGCTGCTGCGCTGGCCCGGCGGCTGCTATGCCGACCATTATCACTGGCGCGACGGCATCGGCGAGCGGACGACCCGGCTGGGGATGTCGTGCGGCTTACAGGTCGAGGACGATAACAGCCTGGGCACGCACGAGTTCGTCGCCCTGTGCCGGATGCTGGGCGCAGAGCCGTACCTTGCCGGGAACATGGGCAGCGGCTCGGTGCAGGAGATGTGCGACTGGGTCGAATACTGCAACACGAGCGTCCGCACAAGTTTGCAGCGCGAACGCGCCGCCAACGGCTCCGAGGAACCGTTCAACGTCAAGCTGTGGGGCGTCGGCAACGAAAACTGGGGCTGCGGCGGCAGCTACGATATCGAAAGCTACGCCAACGAATACCGCCGCTACGCGACCATGCTGCAGCACGTCGACCCAACCGCCGAGCTGGTCGCCTGTGGGCACAATGATGCGTGGAACAAAGCCTTCTTCGAGATCAACAAGCAATTTCTGTGGCTGATGGATCACTACTCGATTCATTACTACTGGATCAACGGCGGACCTGAAATCGACTTCAGCGAAGACCAGTACTACACGCTGATCGGGGAAGCCGACAGCACCGAAAATTTCGTCCGCCGCACCGCCGACATGTACCGCGAAGCATTCGCCCAAGCCGGAAACGACTCGCGGCTGAAGGGGCGCAAGGTGAGCATCGCGCTGGACGAGTGGGGCGTGTGGCATCCCGAAGCGCGCTCGTGGGGACCCAACGGCGAAATTCACCGCGAGCCGACCACTTACGAGCAGGCGGGAACGATCCGCGACGCGGTTGCGGTCGCCGTCGCGCTCGAAGGTTTCCACCACCAGTGCAACGTGCTGGGGATGGCGAATCTGGCGCAGGTGGTCAACGTGCTCCACGCGTCGGTGATGACGGAAGGCGCGGCGATGTGGGTAACGCCGAGCTACTTCGTCTTCCAACTGCACAAGCCGCACATCGGCGCGACAGCGCTGCCGGTGGACGTGACGCAGGGCGCGACGATCCCGTACGGGTTCGGGGCAACAGCCGGCACTCGGACAAGCGCCGTCTCGGCGACCGCTTCGCGCGGGGCAAACGGCACGGCAGTCACGGCAACCAACCGCCATTACGATCAGCCGGCGTCGGTGACTCTGAGCGTGCCGGACAGCACGAAGGTCGTCCAGGCGCAGATTCTCGCCAGCGACAGCGCCCGCGACGGCAACAGCGCCGAGCAGCCGAATCGCGTTAAACTGGCAGACCTGCGTGTTAGCGCCGACGGCGGCAACTGGCGGATCGAACTGCCGCCGCACGCCGTCGCGACCGTCGTCTTCAATTGAGCCTGACCGCAGCCGTTTTGAGCGATTGCGTTCGTATAAAGGTGGTTAAACCATGATCGATCTCAAGCAATACGAAGTGTGGTTTTTGACGGGCAGCCAGCATTTGTACGGCGCGGAGACGCTGCAGCAGGTCGCGGATCATTCCGAAGCCATCGTCCGCGCGCTCAACGGCGCCGGGACGATCCCGGTGCCGATCGTGTTCAAGCCGGTGCTGACGACTTCGGCGGAAATTCACAGCATGTGTCTGGCAGCGAATGCCGCGCCCAACTGCGTCGGCGTGATCGCCTGGATGCACACGTTTTCGCCGTCGCGCAACTGGATCGCCGGGCTGGCAGCGCTGCAGAAGCCGCTGGCACACCTGCACACCCAGTTCAATCAGGATATTCCCTGGTCGGCAATCGACATGGACTTCATGAATCTGAACCAGTCGGCGCACGGCGACCGCGAGTTCGGCTTCATGATGAGCCGGATGCGCCTCAACCGCAAGGTGATCGTCGGGCACTGGAACGACCCGGAAGTGCAGGAGCGCATCGCGGTGTGGGCGCGGGCGGCGGGCGCCTGGCGTGACGCGCAGGGCGCGAAGCTGGCGCGCTTCGGCGACAACATGCGCTCGGTCGCCGTGACCGAAGGCGACAAGGTCGAGGCGCAGATGCGCTTTGGCTACGAGGTGCAGGGCTACGGTGTCGGCGATCTGGTCGACCGGGTCCAGCAGGTGAGCGACGCCGAAATCGACCAGTTGGTGAAGGACTACGAGGCGCAGTACGTGATCGCGCCCGATCTGCGTCCGGGCGGGGCGCGGCACAGTTCGGTGCGGGAAGCGGCGCGCATCGAGATCGGGCTGCGGAATTTCCTGAGCGACGGCGGCTTCAAGGCGTTCACCGACACGTTCGAAGACCTGCATGGGCTGGCGCAGCTACCGGGGCTGGCGGTGCAGCGGCTGATGGCGGACGGCTATGGCTTCGGCGGCGAGGGCGACTGGAAAACCTCGGCGCTGGTGCGCGCGATGAAAGTCATGAGCGCCGGGCTGGACGGCGGCACGTCGTTCATGGAAGACTACACCTACCACCTCAGCCCGAACGGGCAGAAGGTGCTGGGCGCGCACATGCTCGAAATCTGCCCGTCGATTGCCGAAGGCGACGTGAACCTGGAAGTGCATCCGCTGGGTATCGGCGGCAAAGCTGACCCGGCGCGACTGGTGTTCAACGCGCAGACCGGCGCGGCGATCAACGTCTCGATCATGGACATGGGCAACCGCTTCCGCATGGTCGTCAACGAGGTCGATGTCGTGCCGCCGGACGAGCCGCTGCCCAGGCTGCCGGTCGCGCGCGCGCTGTGGCTGCCCCGCCCCGACCTGAAGACGGCGGCGGCGGCATGGATTTACGCGGGCGGCGCGCATCACACCGGCTTCAGTCTGTCGCTGACGGCGGAGCACGTGAACGACTTCGCCGAGATGGCGGGCATTGAGTACCTGCTGATCGACGGCGACACCCGGCTGTACGACTTCAAGAATGAACTGCGCTGGAACGACGCGGCGTACCTGCTGGCGCAGCGCCTGTAGCTCGACCCCTGATCATCATTGCAGACGGGCGGCGTGGTCGCCCGTCTGCCCTGCTCGTACCTCTCAGAGCGTGTTTGCAAAAGCACAGGTTTACCCCCTCAACCCAACCCTTCTCCCCCGAATTCAGGGGAGAAGGGCTAAGAACACCGCGCTGCACCCTGATTTCCCCCTCCTTGAATTGGGGGTGGGGAACGACGCGCAGCGTCGAGGGGTGGGGTAGAAGCGAGAAGATGATGTAATCTGCGTCTTTACAAACACGCTCTCAGCACTAATCCCCAACAGTAAACCTTCAT
>JADLHH010000572.1 GCA_020848855.1 Anaerolineae bacterium
CATGTGGAGATCTGCCACATCCAGCCGATCAACAGCTTCCCGGACGAAACGCCCGTCGCCGTGATCAACGCCCTTAGCAACCTCGTCGCGCTCTGCCCCAACTGCCACTGGGAGCTTGATCACGGCTTGCTGGTGCTCTCTCCCGTTTGAATACCCCACAGCCGCACGGTGTTGTCGCCGCTCCCACTCGCCAGCAGGTTACCAACCGGGTGAAATGCCACCGTCAGCACGGGCTTGCGGTGTGCTTCCAGCGTCACCAGCGGCGTTTCCGCATCGCTCGTCGCGTCCCACAGCTTGATGGCGTTGTCGCGTCCGCCAGTTGCCAGCAGCGCCCCGTCCGGGCTGAACGCCACCGCGTCCACGCCGCGCTCGTGCGCCGCGAACTGCCGCAGAACTTCCGCCGTCGCCACATCGATCAGGCTGACCGTCCCATCCTTGCACGCTGCGGCAATCGTTCGCCCGTCCGGGCTTGTCGTCAGGTCGCGGATCCAGCCTTCAAACGGGAACACGGCGCGCTCGACCCATTCAGCGCTGTCCCAAAGCCGCAGCGTCTTGTCCCAGCCGCCCGTCGCCAGTGTGCCATTCGCAAATGCGGCGCTCGTAATCTCGTTAGTGTGTCCGTCCAGCACCGCTACCAGCCTGCGCGTTGCCACCTCCATCACCAGCACGCGCCGGTCGCCGCCTGCCGACGCCAGCAGCCGTCCGTCCGCGCTGAACGCGACTGTGTCGACCGCGTCCGTGTGTTCGCGCAGCACACCCAGCGGCTCCCCGGCTCGGCTCCAGAAGCGCATGGTCATATCCGCGCTTGCCGTCACCAGCAGGTCGCCATCCGGCTGGTACGCCAGCGCTTCCACAGGCGCGCTGTGCCCTTCCAGCGTGCGCGTCGGGCTGCCGCCGAAGCCTTCGTCCCAAAGCCAGACGCCCCAGCCGTATGCCAGCGCCAGCGTGCCACCGTCCTCCGTCCATTCCACCTGCGAAATCGAGCCGCACGTCACCTGCTTCAGCAGCTTCAGCGCCGCCGCATTCTCCCGATTGATCGTTGAGTACATATCGAACGTTCATCCTTCGCTAACGCTTCTATAGTCCAGGTCAGCTATGCTGGTACTGGTTTGAATATCGAGGTACGTTGCAATGCTTTTCAAAAACGGCGACCTGACGCTGTTTCAGGACCAGGCGTACCTCGCGCTGACGACCTTCCGCCGTAATGGTGCGCCGGTCGCCACGCCTGTCTGGTTCGCTCAGGAAGATCAAAGACTCTACATCATGACCGGCGCGGACACCGGCAAAGTCCGGCGTATCCGTAACAACGCGCAGGTCGAAGTTGCCCCCTGCACCATCAGCGGCGGCTTGCTTGGTCCTTCGCTGGAAGCGATGGCACGTCTGCTCCACGACGACGAGAAAGTCCACGCCAACCAGGTGCTCAACCGCAAATACGGCTGGCAGAAGCGTTTCTATGACCTGACCTACCTCCTGCGCGGCAGAGAACGTAGCTACATCGAAATCACACTGATGTAGCGGATGACTGGCTCAATCTTAGCATTGTCCCGGCGTACTGGCGCTATAATAGCGCCTCATGCACATCGGATTAAACGCTCACCTGCTTTCTGCTCACCCCGGCTACCGCGCCGCCGGCATTCACGGCTACATCGACGGCTTGCTGCGCCACCTGCCCGCTTCCGTGCCGCCGGACTGGCAGCTTTCGGCGTTTGTCGGCGCTGCCAACCGCGCAGCGTTCGAAGGAATCAGCGTCCGCCGTTCCCGCCTGGACACCGAATCGCCGCTGCGCCGCATCCTCTGGGAGCAGGCGGTGCAGCCGTTCGCGCTTGGCGGCATCGACCTCTACCACGCGCTCGCCTTCGTCGCGCCGCTGGCGCTGGCGAAGCCGTCCGTCGTCACCATCTACGATCTCAGCTTCATTCATTACCCGCAGCGGCTTCCCCCAGCGCGCCGCCTCTATCTGCGCCTGCTCACCGGGCTGACCTGCCGCCGCGCCCGCCGCGTGATCGCCATTTCGGAGAGTACCTCCCGCGACCTGACGACGACGCTCGGCATCCCTGCGGAAAAAATCGACGTTGCCGCTCCCGGCTACGATGCAGCACGCTTTCATCCGCTCCCTGCCGACCAGATCGCCGCCTTCCGCCGCGCCAGCAGCCTGCCCGACCGCTTCTGGCTGTTCGTCGGCACGCTGGAACCGCGCAAAAACCTGACTGTCCTGCTCGAAGCCTACGCCGCCCGCCCGCAGCGCCTGCCGCTCGTCATCGGCGGTGGCAAGGGCTGGGACTACGAGCCGATCTTCGAACTGGTTTCCCGCCACAAGTTGCAGGATTCAGTGACGTTCGTCGGCTTTATTCCTCCCGATGACCTGCCAATCTGGTACAATTGCGCCGAAGCCTTCATCTATCCGTCAGTCTTTGAAGGCTTCGGGCTGCCCGTCCTCGAAGCGATGGCGTGCGGGACGCCTGTCATCGCTGCCGATGCCTCGTCGCTGCCGGAAGTCGCGGGAAGCGCGGGCTTGCTCGTCCCCCCGCACGACGTCGAAGCCTGGGGGCTGGCACTGGAACGGGCGCTGGACGATGCCGACTGGCGGCGTGCCACCCGCGAACAGGGTTTTCTCGAAGCCGCGCGCTATGCGTGGTCGCTCACCGCGCAGCACACGGCGGCAAGTTATCGTAAGGCACTGTATACATGACCGTCGAAACGCAGGAAGTCGCTCCGGCACAAGCCCGGAAGCGCCGCGAATGGAAGGAACCGCTCTGGCTCATGCCGCTGGTCGACATGGCGCTGGCGTTTCTTGCCTTTGCCCTGGCGTATGTCGTGCGCTACAACCTGCAAATCATTCGCCCCGTTGACGAAGCCTTTCGCGCGCCGTTTGAACCCTACCTGCCATTCGTGCTCATTTACCTTGTCTGGATCAACCTCATCTACCGGGGCAGCGGTCTCTACCGCGTCATTCGTGGGCGGGCATGGCTGGACGAGGTCTACACCATCACCAACGGCGTCACCAACGCCATCGTCGTCATCCTTGCCATCAGCTTCGTCTTTCAGCCGCAGGTCTTCAGCCGTTTAATGATGATCTACGTCGGCGGCATCACGATTGTCCTGCTGGCGGGCGCGCGGGTTGCGCGCCGCATAATCTACGCCAGCTTGCGCGAACGCGGCATCGGCATCCAGCGCGTGCTGGTCGTCGG
>JADLHH010000573.1 GCA_020848855.1 Anaerolineae bacterium
AGCGGGGCGGTCATCCGCCTCTACGAGAACAGCGGCGCGCGCGTCACCGCCCACGTCGAATTCGGGCGCGAGGCGTCGGCAGTCGAACTGACCAATCTGCTCGAAGAAGCTTCCGAGACGCTGGTTTCTGCCAGCAAGGTCGTGGAAGTGCCGTTCGGTCCGTTTGAAATTCAGACGCTGAAAGTGCTTGACTAGCCGCCACTGTGAAACATAAAAAGCGGGCTGCTTCTGAACCGGAGCAGCCCGCTTTTATTTTCGTTTCTGGATGCCGCAGTTAGGCAAACACAACCGTCGCCATCGAATGGGGTGGCAGTTCAACGCGCCACTGCCCCGCGCCATCCGCGTGAACCTCGAAATCGACCGCTTTGACTGCGTCCGGCTGGGCGAGGCTGTTGACGGCGCGCGGGCTGTCGGCTGCCAGCAGGCGGGCGCTTGTGACACGTTGTGTCCCGGCAACGCTCAGGCGCACCGAAGCGGGCTGGTCGTAATGGCGGTTGGTCACCGTCACCGCCGTGCTGCCACTCTTGCTGGATGCCGTGCCGGAGACCACGCTGGCGTTGTTCGCGCCACCGGGCATCGTCTGCCCCGCGCTCACGCTCACGGGCAGTGCTGCTGCGCTCAGGTGTGGCGTGTGCAGTTGCAGGGCATAGTAGCTCGGCGTCAGCCAGATGCCATCGTCCTCGGTCATCACTGGCGCGTGCAGTACGTTGACGATCTGCGCCAGGTTCGCCAGCGTCAGCACGTCGCACTGGCGGTGAAAGCCCTCGAGCGCGACGGCAATCGAGAGCGCATCGCGCATCGTGCCGCCCTGCTCGTAGGTGATCGGCTCACGGTGCAGTTCGTTGTCCGGACCCCACGCGCGCGCTTCGGGGTGCCAGACACCCCACTCGTCCAGCGCAATCCCGATTTTGCGTGTGCTTGTGCCTTGATGTACGCGCAGGAAACCCGCCGTCCGGCTGACGAAATCCTCGGTCGCGTCGGCTTCCGCCAGCAGGCGGTAGTAGTCATCCTCGCTGAAGTCGACTTCCGGTCCGCCGTGAATCCAGTAACGGTGAATCGAGAAATGGTCGATCAGCCCCAGGTGCTGCTGGTTGGTCTTCATGAAGGCGAGGTTCCACGCGTCGTCATGTCCGCACGCCACCAGTTCGGCGTTCGGGTCGACGTGCCGCATCATCGAAGCGAAGCGGCGGTACTCGCGGGCATAACCTTCGGCGTCGAAGTTGCCACCGCAGCCCCAGTTCTCGTTGCCCACGCCCCACAGCGGCACGTTGAACGGCGCAGCCGAGCCATTCGCCGCACGTTCCCGCGCCAGCGACGTCCGCACCGAGGTATTGCAGTATTCCAGCCAGTCGCATAGTTCCTGCGGCGTCCCGCTGCCCACGTTCCCGGCGAGGTACGGCTCCGCGCCGAGCAGCCTGCACAGCGCGATAAATTCGTGCGTCCCCAGCGAATTATCGTCTTCGACCTGCAAGCCGCACGACATGCCCAGGCGAATCGGGCGCTCGTTCGGTGCGCCGATGCCGTCGCGCCAGTGGTAGTGGTCGGCGTAGCAGCCTCCGGGCCAGCGCAGCAGCGGCACGGGCATCGCCTTCAGCGCGTCCACCACATCCTTGCGGAAGCCGCCGTACTGCGGCAGGTCGCGCCCCTGGTTGCCCACCCACAGCCCGTCGTAGCAGCACCGTCCTAAATGTTCTGCGAAATGTCCATAGAGGCGGGGAGAGATTGTGCCAATCGGCGTATCGGAACGAACAACAAGACTGGTTTCGATCATGATCCGTAAATACCTTTGTCGGTAGACTTCTAAAGTATTCGTATTCAGCAGGAGTTTACCAGACCTGCCGTCAATCGGCAGCATTTCAACCCCGTGTCAAACCGCCGCTTTTGTGGACAATAGGGACAAGGAAAATTGTGCCTCTTTCTGTCGAAGGGAACCTCACCATGCGACGGTTCAGCTTACCCGCCATCGTCCTGCTGCTCGTGTTTGCGGCATCTGGCATTCACGCTCAGGATGCGCCTGCTACCGACGTTTACCCGCTCTCGCTTTCCAGCGGCGCAAGCCTGCGTATTTTCCCTTCGCCAAATGCGCGCCTCGTCGCCTACGACAGTGCGATCCGCCTCAACGGGCATGTCGACCGCTACCTGACGATTTCCGAAGTCGCCCCCGCCGACGAGCCTGCCTACTTCGACAAGCCGGAAGACCTGCCGCGCGGCTTTGAAGCCTCCACCGAATCGTTCTCACTCCCGTTCGCGTGGTCGCCGGACAGCACCCGCCTCGCCGTCACCAGCCAGCCGCTCGTCACCCTCACCGACACCGACCTCTGGATTTTTGACATCGCCGCCGAAAGCTGGACGAACCTCGTCGATGACGGCTACAGCGGCTCGCTCACCGAATCTCCCACGTCCGGCACAATCATCGACGTCCAGCCAGCCTGGTCGCCGGACGGAACGACCATCGCCGTCGAGCGCACGCTGATCACCGCAGACGGCACATTTGGGCAGCCGGAAATCACGCTGCTCGATGCCACGACAGGCGCAGCCACGCCGCTGGCAGCGCTCCCCGGCGCAATCAGCACGGGTGCAATCACGTCGCTCGGCTGGTCGCCGGACGGCGCTTCACTGGCATTCACTATGCTGCACCTGACGCCGGATGCCGCCAACGATGGTCTCTGGTTGGTCGATGCCGCCTCCGGCGAACTGACCCAGCTTGCCACCCTTGAGCAAGTCGCCGCTGCGCTGCACACGATCATCGCTGACCTCGAAATGACCAGCATTGGACCGCTCTTCTGGTCGCCGGACAGCACGCGCCTGCTGCTCTGGGCAGGAAAAGCGAGCGGCACACCCGCGCAGCTTTTCCCGTTCGTGGCAGATGCCGCTTTCGGTGAGATTACGCCCGTCCCGCTGCCAGCGCACCCGCGTGACAGCGAAACGGCACGCGGGTTGCGTCCGCTGCAAGCCGCGTGGTCGCCGGACAGCGCCAGCGTGCTTGTGTACACCTTCGGCTTGCACCCGGACGAAGACTCGACCTCGCTCGACCCCGCTAACGCCAGCGTGCGCGGCGCGGTTCGCCTGATCGACCTCGCAACCGGAGACGCCGAACTGATCGGCTACCTGCCGCTCGGCACGACGCCGTTTTACTACGCCTCGTGGGCAGCCGATGGCGAAGTGATCATCGACGGCTACCACCTCACGCTCGGCTCGTAACGCGAAGCAAAAACGGGACGGCATTCGTGCCGTCCCGTTTTTCACCCTCTTGCGCTTATTTCCTACCCAGCAGCCCCGGCTCTTTCTCGAAGCGGTAGATGCTGTGCGGAGTCATTAACGTCACGGCGCGGCGGTAGCCGCCGAGGCAGCCGCGCGTCACCCCGAGCGCCTCGGAGTCGTCGTAGGAGCGGAAGCTGGCATAGTTTTCGCGCATCAGCGCGTGCGTCTTCAGCAG
>JADLHH010000574.1 GCA_020848855.1 Anaerolineae bacterium
GTGTCGGTTGGCGCTGCGGTGGGTGTCGAAGTCGGCGGCGCGGGTGTATCGGTGGGCGGCGGAGTGTCGGTGGCGACGACCAGCGCCACGACTTCGGTCGGCGCGGACGTCTCGGTGGGCGACGGCGTATGGGTCACGGTCGGCACGGGCGTGTTCGTCGCCGTAGCGGTGGGGGTCGGCGATGCCGTATCGGTCGGCGGCGGGGTGTCAGTCGGTGTTCGGGATGCCGTCGCGGTCGGAGGCGGCGTTGGTGTATCCGTATCGGTTGACGACGGCGTATTGGTTGGGATCGGCGTCGGCGTAGACGACGGCGGCTGCGGGGTATGAGTCGGCGTGCTGGTTGGCACGTCCGTTGGCTCCAGCGTGCGCGTGTTGGTCGGCGGTGGGCGCTGGGTCGCGGTGTTGGTGGGTACGGGGCTGGTCGCGGGCAGCGGCGTGTTGGTCGGGATGAGCGTTGGGGTTGCCGTCGGCGTATTCGATGGCGTGTCAGTCGTCGTAGGAGTGGAAGTCATACTGGCGGTGAAGGTGGCGCTTGGCGTCAGGGCGTCGGGCAGCAGCACCGGCAGGCGGCTGAGATCGAGCGAGCCTTCGACCAGACTGCGCGCGATCCAGCCAAAACCGCCGCGAAAGCGGATCAGCAGCCAATCGCCATCGACGTTGCGACCGACCGGCTCGACAATGTCCCCGGTGACAATCGCGCCGAGGAACGGATAGGTGACGCCGGGACCGAAACGGACGAACGCCCCTTCCGCGCCGGCGTTGACCAGCACGCCGGTCGAGGCGGGAGTCGGGGTCCTGGTGAGGAGCGCGGTCGGCGTCAGATCGGTCTCGTCGAGTGTCGGCAGCGTGTCGATATCCTCGACCCAGTCGGCGAGATCGCGTCGAATCCAGCCATAGCCGCGATTATACTGGATCATCACCCAGACGCCGTTTGGGCTGCGGTTGAGCGGCAGCACGATATCGCCCACCACCAGCCGCCCAACCGGCAGATACGACGAGCCCGGACCACCGCGCACGTAAATGTCAGACGCCGTGACGATGCTGTTGCTCGCGGTGGGCGTCGAGGTCGTCTGCGCACTGGTCGGCAGCGCTATCCAGAGATATAGGGCGGTGACAACAATCAGCAGCCGATATTTCAAGTGTCCCTCTGAACGTCCGCGCGAGACCTCACCTACTTTAGCACGACTGTCCCGCGTCGGCTAGCCGACGGCGAAGTCAACCTGAGGCGGGTCAATCGACTGACCATTGGCGTACAGCTTCACCGACCAGTTGCCGGGCGACAGCACCGTCTCGGTCGGCTCGATGAAAAACCACAGGCAGAAATCGTCGTCATCATTCTGCACGGTGAAGCTCTCCGAGTAGGCGAGCTGCCCCTGATACAGCCACTCGACGCGCATCTCCGTCCCCTGGGCGATGTTGAGCGCCCGCGCCGTGATATAGATACGCTGGATGTCCGCCGGGAAGGTGTTCGACAACGCATCGGCGCAGCCGTCGGAATCGCGCACCGACGACGCCGTGCCGACCTGCGTGAACTGCACCGCCCCCTGCGAGACATCGCTCACGGCGGGCGTGGGCGCCTGCATCGCGTCCGTCGGATTCGTTGAGCCATTCGAGTCGTTAACCGAGCCGAGCGGCGCGGGGGTTTCCATTAAGCCCGGCGTGCTCGGTCCAGAATTGTCGATGAGCGCCTGAGTCGGCGGGAATGCGACCTGCATGGTGGCGACAAGCTGCCGATTCTGACCTTCGTGCATGGCGACATATGTCTGCGCCGCGACGACCGTCCCGGCAACCTGCGTCGACTGCGACTGCCCCGCCTGGGCGATGCTGGTCGCCTCGGCGATCATCCCGGCGCGCTCCGCCGCGAGGGTCGCCGCCGGGTCATCTGGCGTCAGCGAACTGCACGCGCTCGCCAGCAGCGCCAATCCTACCAACCAAATTCTGTATGCGGGTCGAACCATCGTTTCCATCCGTGCCAAACCGCCGCACGTTACCAGATTTCACGACAGTTTGCCAGAGTTCGGCGGGCTTGCATAGGGCAGCGGAGGCTGATACAATGAAGTCGATCCGCCCCCATAGCTCAGCGGATAGAGCGTTGCCCTCCGGAGGCAAAGGCGCAGATTCGATTTCTGCTGGGGGCACTGCAGCGAACCGATCACGATGACGGGTTCGCTGTTTTGTTTTTGTTGCGGCGCGGGTTCACGCTCGAAACGAAAATTTGCACAAGCACACGCCCCTTGGTTAGAATAATGATACAACATCATACCGGTATTATTACTTGATCTCGTCAGTGGTAAATGTTACGTTTTACTAAGGTTTTATTGCGAAATATCCAGCTTTCAGATTCTGCAAAAACGCTGGCAGGGCATTATCTGAATGAGCATCGACTACAACATAGCTGACGGACGCATCCCGCAACTCCCCGCTGTTGTCGAACGTCGCCGCCTGTTGCAGCGCCTTGAGAGCGTGCTCCAACACAAAATGACCATTCTGTGCGCGCCGCCGGGGTATGGCAAAACGACACTGGCGGCGCAGTTCGCTCAGTCACTGGACTGCCCGGTCGCGTGGCACACGATTGAGGAACCGGAACGCGACGTGCCGAACCTGCACGCCAAGTGCATCGGCGCGCTCGGCGAGATCGTCGCCAGCGTCAAATCAGTCGAATTCACCCGCACCATGAGCGTCGCCGAACTGGCGGCATCGGTCGCCAACCACCTGCGCGGCGCGGTCAAGCGCGATATCGTCTTCGTGATCGACGAAGTGCAGGTGCTGTCCGGCTCGTCCGCCGCCGAACTGTGGCTGCGAACGTTCGCGACTCAGCTTCCCGCCACCTGCCACGTCATCATGATCAGCCGCACGCTGCCCGACCTGCCGCTGACGGAACTCATCGCCCGGCGCGAGCTGCTGGCGATCAGCCAGGAAGCGCTGCGCTTCACAACCGAGGAAGTTCAGGAACTGGCGCAGCAGGTCTTCCGGCTAAACCTGCCGACTGAACAGGTCGAGGAACTCGTCGCCAAGCTGGAAGGCTGGGCGGCAGGTATCGTGCTGGCGCTGCAGCCGCTCCCGCATGACCTGGCTCCGGCGATGTTGAGCGGCGGCGGCGGACCGGAAGGTCTGTTCGACGCCCTTGCCGACGTGATGCTGAACGCCCAGTCGCCGGGACTGCGCGATTTCCTGCTGATGTCGTCGACGCTCACGCGGCTGACGCCGGAACTGGCGGCAACGGTGTTGGAAATCCCCGGCGCGCTCGAATGGATGAGCGAAGCGCTCACGCGCAATCTGTTCATGTCGCGCGTCTCCGGGGGGCTGGTCTATCACCGGCTGTTCCGCGAATTTCTGCAGCGGCGGCTCGCCGTGCAGAATATCGAGCTGTTCACCAACCTGCACATCAAAGCCGCGCGCTGGTTCGAGCAGAATTATCAGACTGACGAGGCAATCGAACATTACCTGACGGCGGGGCTGGTCGAGCCTGCCAGCGCCATGATCGATCAGATCGTGCAGTCGTATCAGGTACAGGGGCGCGCCGAAACCCTGCTGCGCTGGAACGAATCGTTCGCGGCAATCGGCATCGCCAACCCGAACCTGTCCTACGTCTGCGCGACTATCCTCAGCGACCGTTACAAGATCGACGCCGCCGTAACCGAACTCGACAAAGCCGAGAAGCTGTATGCCGAGCGACTGGACAGCCGTGGGCGGGCAACCGTTCAGCTTCAGCGAGCGCGCATCGACATTCAGCGCGGGCAGTACTTCCGCGCAACCGAAACGGCGACGCCGCTGCTGGAGGACGAGGAAATTCAGGTGCGCGGCACGGCGATGCGTATCATCGGCTTCGCCAACCTGAAGCTTGGGCGAATCGAGCAGGCGATTGCCTCGTTCGAGGAAGCCCTGCCACTGTACAAAGCCAACGGCGACCAGCTTATTACGTCCAACCTGCTGATGGACATGGAACTCGCCTACCGGCAGCTTGGACGGCTGGAAGATGCCGCCGCCTGCCTTCAGGAAGTCGTCGCCATCCGCCGGGCGCTGAAAAGCACCGACGCGCTGGCGCAGGCGCTGAACAACCTCGGCTACCACTACCATCAATGCGGTGACTACGTGCAGGCGTCGGCTACCTTCCAGGAAGGGTTGAGCGTCATCGCCTACGCCCAGAACCACCGCACCGAAAGCTATCTGCGCTGGAGCCTGGGCGACCTGCTGCGTGACCGCGGCAGCTTCGAGGAAGCAGTCGGCAACTACAACCTGGCGCTGGAGCTGATCGGCGCGAACGAGCCGAGCCTGCGCTGCAACGTGCTGACGAGCCTCGCCGTGCTGCGCCGCTGGCAAGGCAACTATTACGATGCCGCCCTGTTCGCCAACGAAGCGCTGATCCTGTCGAATGCCCATAACCTCGCCTTTGAAGAGCAGAACGCCAAGGTGGCGCTGTGGGCGGCGCGCGCGCACATGGGCGAAGTCGTAACAGCGTCGAAGGAACTGGACGATGCGCTGGTTGAACTCAACCGGCTGGGCGCGAAGACCGAAGCTGTCACCGCGCGGATGGTGTGCGCGCACCTCGCCCTGCTCCGCTTCGACAAAACCGCAGCAGAACGCTACGTGAGCGAAGGCGCAAAGCTGATCCAGAACGGCGCGAGCATGTACAGCAGCGTCTCGGAGATCATGCACACGCCGCTGCTGGAAGCATTCGTCGCGCGCTCGTCCACCCGCTATGCCGACCTGCTTCAGGGAGTCGGCAAGCTGCGCAAGGCGCAGTTGAAGCCGACCAATATCATCACCCTGCGCGACAAAGTCGAAGCCAATTCGGTTTACAGCCTGCGCGTGCAGACGCTCGGCAAAGAGATCATCGAGCGCGACGGCGTGCTGGTGCTCTCGACCGAGTGGCGCGCGGCAGCCGCCCGCGAATTGTTCTTCTACCTGCTGTTCGGCGGCGCGCAAAGCCGCGAGCGCATCAGCCTCGACTTCTGGCCCGACAGCACACCGTCACGCGTGCGCTCCAATTTCCACACCACGCTTTACCGAGTGCGGCAGGCGCTGGGCGAAAACATCATCGTCTTCAAGGAAGATAACTACTGCGTCAACCCCGACCTCGACATCTGGTGCGACGCCCACGAATTCGAGGCACTGGTCAACAAGGCGAGACCGCTTTCCTACCGCGACGCCCGCACCGAAGACCTATGGTTCCACGCCGCGACGCTCTACCAGGGCGAATTCCTGCCACAGCTTGAGGGCGAATGGGTCGGCGATTACCGCGAGATGCTGAATGAGTATTATCTGGAATGTCTGGTCGCGCTGGGTGAATGCGCCCGCGCCCGCAACGACCTCACCGAAGCCATCAAGATGTATAAGCAGGCGCTGAAGGTCGACCCGTATCGCGAAGACATCCACCGGGCGCTCATCAATGGCTATGCCGCGCGCGGCGAGCGCCGCAAAATCTATCTCCATTACCGCGATCTTCAGGAGCTGCTCTCGCGCGAGCTGGGGGTTGAACCCTCACGCGAAACCATCGCTCTGGTTAAGTCCTATCTAACCTAGTACTTTCGTACTATATGCCTCTCAATGACCGCTCAGTCGAGCGGTCTTTTTTGTGAAAATCGTTAGATTTCCCAAAAGTGTCCATTTTTGGTAAGCACTTTGTTGCACACCATTATCTAAAGTATAGTCCATAACGAAATTTAACACAGCCCTTACGAAGGAGCAATCTCATGGCGTTCCATGCTATTAATCGTGGCCCAATGCCCGGTGGTTCTGATGTGCTGCGTGGACCCATGCCCGGCGGCAGCGATGTGCTGCGCGGACCCATGCCCGGCGGCAGCGATGTGCTGCGCGGACCCATGCCCGGCGGTTCGGATGTCCTGCGTGGCCCGATGCCCGGCGGCAGCGACGTTCTTTAACGATACCAGCGGATAACGAGTCTTAACCCGAGTACGCGAA
>JADLHH010000575.1 GCA_020848855.1 Anaerolineae bacterium
AGCCCATATCGGCGATGCCGAGATAGATCAGCGCGTAGCTGGGGTTATAGATGCGATTGCCGCATTCCAGCGGCGTCTCACCTGCCTGGCACTCCGCCTCGATCGCCCAATTCGGGTCGAGCAGATTGGCGGTGGCGAAGCCGGTGCGCGCCGTGTAGTCGTAAGGGCAGAACGATCCGGTTGTATTGAAACGCTCGACCACCGGGAACAGGTCGCTGTAGGGACCGAGGTCGTAGTGATTGTAGTGGAACGTACACATATAGACCGTTCCGGCAGTGTTGCTCTCGCCGATCTTGATCAGCGCGTTGGGATTGTTGCCGAGCCGCTGCCCGCGCTGCCAGATCGCCCGCGCGTTGTTCAGCGTCGCCGTATCGAGCCACAGCGCCGGGTAGTCGTGGCGCTCGTCGGGGATGACCGGCGCGGCGGGCGCGGAGCCATCGCCGGATGGCGGCGACTGCGACACATCGACGCTGGTCATATCCGGCAGGTTGCGCACGCTGGTCGCCTCGGTGAACTGTAGATACTGGATCGCCATCCAGCCGCGCGCACCGCCATCCGGCGTATGCACCAGCAGCCACGTCTCGTTGGCGTCGCGCCCCTCGACGATCACCGTCGTCTGCGGCGCCAGCTTGGTGATCACCGCGCCGCTCTGGCTCGGCTGGCTGCGCATGTTGAGCGCTACCAGCGTGACCGCCATCACCTCACCCTGGGCAAAGCTCACACTGCTCAATACGACGATGAACAGTAGCATGAGCGCCTTTTTCAGCATTTGTCTCTCCCTATCGAAGTTCCGCCGTGTAGTTAAACTGATGCGTGCAGCCGGGGTCACTGTCGTAAACGATGCGCATCGTCCCGACCCACGTCGTCTGGCTGGTGAACGTGACCGTCAGCGACAGATTGGCGTTGTTCAGTTGGTTGCGCCCGCTGAAGCTGAAGCTGTTGTCGCCACTCGGTCGCAGCGTGTACGGCAGCGGCTCCTGCCCCAGCCACGCGATCGTGCCGTCGGGCTGGGTCGTCACCGCTGCCAGATGATCGCACTGGGCAATCGGCGGGCTGGTGCAAACGCCGCTCAGGTTGTCGGGTCCGGTATGCGCGACCCAGATCGAGCGCCCTTCCGGTAGCTGGTCGCGGGCGAAGGTGGTCTGTGGTGGCTGCGAAATCTGCTGCTGGGCGGCGGCAGGCGAGACCTGCGGCACGGCGGTGCAGATTCCGGCGGTCTGCACATCGCTCTGCGCGACCCAGTCCGTGCCCACGCGCCAGAACGCCTCGCCGTCAACCGTCGTCTGTCCGGTCACAACCATGCCATAGTCACCGCTCAGTTCGCCGGACGCCTCTCCACCGGGTGTGCGCGACAGCGTGGCGGTTCCGTCGGTCAGCCCGGCGATGCACGCCTGCGACGCTTCCGGCAGCAGGTCGAGCGGCGTGCTAAGCGCCGCAGTGAACGAGAAGCCATCGACTCCGTTGATGGCGTCGTCGGTGACGTTCACCTGCGCGCCCGCGTTCACTTCGACTGCTTCGCCATGTGCGGCGATCACGGTGCTGCCGCCCAAGACCTGTATGCTCAACGGCTCGCCCGCCGGAGCGCGCAGCAGCAGCGCCGCCGTCGAGACCGTCAGCAGCGCACCGTTGACTTCAAGATTGACCGGAACGCTGTTCCCCGCCTGTACCAGCAAGCCGCCGCAGGCTGCGCCGTTTTCGAGCGTGATGCTCTGCATGTGGCGGGTCGCCGGGCTGTCCAGCACAAAAAGCGCGCTCGCATCGCCCTCGGTGACCGTCACCAACTGCGCGAACACCCACGCCGCGCCCTTGTCGGTCTGGACACGCAGCCAGTCACCGGCGGCGCTGCGCCCGTCGGCGGTCAGTTCCTCGCTCCAGCGCATGGTCGTGACGACTTCGGCGTCGGTGTCAGGCGTGGCTCGCAGGTTGAGGATGTTGGCAGGACCGTTCCTGACCGTCGCCGTCGGGAATGGTTCGGGCAGGTCAGTCACGGCGTTGGTGATACTGGCGTCGCCGTACAGCACAAGCTGCACCGGCTCGGCGTCGTCGGGCAAATCCGCCTGCATCGAAACCAGCGCCAGCGACCCGGCGCTGCTCGCGAGGCGGTCGACCTCAGCCAGATCGACGGCAGCGCCCGCGACGATCAAGCCGCCGTTCGGCTCCGCCTGCACGTCGCCCACACCGAGGCACACCTGCCCGGCGGACATGCCCGCGCAGGCATCGCGCGCCGCCGTCACCGCGTCCAGGGCGATACACGCGCTGTCATTCTGAAGTAAGTTGTCGAGCGAATGAGTTTTCGGCGCGGCGCAGATATTGGTATCGCCCTCCGCCGCCGCGCCGCTGACCATCAGAGCAAACAGCAGCACGACCGATA
Organism: Anaerolineae bacterium; assembly: GCA_020848855.1. Next base: position 2,372 of record JADLHH010000575.1, read on the forward strand.
AAACGCGCACAATCATCCAATAACCTCGTTTTTCACCTGAACGCCGCCATTGTACCGAATTTTCGCGGAATTGCGCACCCTCGCGCCGCTCAATACTCATCAAATCCTGTTTTGCAGGAACGGGCTTTGCGGGTAAGATTCGCGCCGGAGACGTTGAGAACAAGGCTTATTTGATGCGCTACCGGATATTGTTCAGTGTACTCTGTCTACTGCTGCTGTTACCCACCGCTATCCATGCGCAGGACGATTTCGATCCTGCCGCCGTCGCTGAAATCAGCCTCGACGACATCCCGGTGCTGCCCGAAATCACCGAGACGGCGCGCGCCATCTACGAGCGCGGGCACGAAGCCGGGCGCATCCCGCACACCCTGTCAAAAGTCGGCGACTGCATGACCGCTTCGCCCAATTTCCTCGCACCATTCAGCGAAGCGGGCGATTATGACCTGGGCGATTATGGCGATCTTCAGGAAGTCATCGACTTCTTCACCGTCGTCCAGATTCGTGACGACTACAACGCCTTCTCCAACCCCGGTCTGGCGACCACCACCGGCTTCACCACCGCCAGCGTACAGGACTCGATCTGGGCAGACCCGGCGGTGTGCGACCCCAACGAAAGCCCGCTCACCTGCGAATACCGCGTGTCCAACCCGGCGTTCGCGCTGATCATGTTCGGCACGAACGACACGACCTTTTTCGAGGCGGATTCGTTCAACCGCTACCTGCGCCAGATCATCGACCAGACGATTGACGCCGACATCGTGCCGATCCTGTACACCTTCCCGGTGCGCCCGGAATTCCCGGAAAAGTCGGTGCTGTTCAATCAGATCATCGTCCAGATCGCCCGCGACTACGACCTGCCGCTGATCAATCTGTACCGCGCGCTCGAAGACCTGCCGGATCAGGGCATCAATCTGGATGACCCGATCCACCTGTCGTCACCCATCGACGACAACGCCGGGAACTTCACGCCCGAAAACCTTGAGCGCGGCTACACGCTGCGCAATCTGGTCACGCTGCAAGCGCTCGACGTGATCCTGACGCAGTTACTGGAGCCGCAGCTCGCGCCAGAAGTCTCCACTGTCTAGCGACAAAAGAGGCGACTCATGTGGGTCGCCTCTGCCAGATGTCAAGAGCATTTTAACCGCCAAGACGCCAAGAACGCCAAGTGCTTACTGCGCTTCGCCGCACATCTTCCACTCGCCGTCCTCCTGCGCCATGCGGTACGTGCCGAGCGCCCACTCGCGGTTCTCGCCGTTGTAGGTGGTGACGATTTTGCCGTCGCAGGTGACGAGCGTGAAATCGCCGTCGGTGCCGCTCTGCCGGCAGGTCACGTCTTCGAGCCTGGCGTTCATCGACCGGAACGAATCTGCCTGCGCGACCGCCTGCCCTTCCCACGCCGCGCACGACAAGCCGCGAATCGCGTCGGCGTCGGCAGTGGCACGCGCTTCCAGGTACTTGACCATTGCCGCGCCGGGGTCGCCCGACTGCGAACAGCCCGCGAGGGCAATCAGGAACAGCGTCATCAACCACACAATCCGTGTAGGGGCGCACAGCCGTGCGCCCCTACGGATAATCATTTTACAGATACGTTTCAATCTCATCCGTGACCTCGTCGGCGATCCAGCGCGCCGTCTCCATCGTACTGCCGGAATGCGGCGTATTATACGTCACGTCACGGATTTTCTCCGCCGCCTCGCGGTAACCCAGGTGATCGAGCATCATCCCGGCGCTCAGAATCGCGGCGCGCGGGTCGGCGATGCCCTTCCCGGCGATATCTGGCGCGCTGCCGTGAACCGGCTCAAACACGGCGGTGCGCCCCGCCCCCACGTTCGCCGACGCCGCCAAGCCCAAGCCGCCGGTCAGCCCCGCCGCCAGGTCGCTCAGAATGTCGCCAAACAGGTTGGTCGTCACCAGCACGTCGAAGCGCGCGGCATCCTGCGCCAGTTGCAGCGCCGCCGTATCGACCAGCAGTTCGTCCACCTCCAGATCGGGGAATTCCGTTACCACCTCGAACGCGACTCGCCGGAACAAACCGCACGTCTCCTTCAGCACGTTCGCCTTGTGGACGATGGTCAGCCTGCGCCGCCGCGCCATCGCCTGCTGGCAAGCCGCCCGCACGATGCGCTCGGACGCTTTCGCCGTGATCACGCGCTCCAGAATGGCGGTCGCACCGTCGTCCTCGACGCGCTCGCGCCCGCTGTACATGCCCTCGGTGTTCTCGCGCACCACCAGCAGGTCGATTTTGCCGCCGAACGCCGGGCGCAGGTTAGCGAACAGGTCGAAGTGGCGGCGAAGCATCAGGATCGGGCTGCGATACCCAGCGACTTTGGTCATGGGCGACTGGGTCGCGCCGAACAGCACGGCATCGCTGTCGGCGCACTGCGCCAGCGTCTCCGGCGGCAGCGCGTCGCCCACCCGCTCGAACGTGCCAAAGCCGGCGTCCGCCATCTGGATGGTGATCGGCAGCTTCAACGCTTCGATCACGACCCGCGCTGCCGGGATGACTTCCTGCCCGATGCCGTCGCCGTTGATCAGCGTGATGGTTTGCATCTGGGTCAATTTCTCCCCCTGTTCATAGAAAATTTGTTCTTGACTTCGCTATCATTTACGATTATACTGTTTCAACTCGTATTGCGTGACAACCGGAGATGGAAATGCAGAAAATCACGCCGTTTCTGTGGTTCGACAGCCAGGCAGAAGAAGCCGCCAATTTCTACGTTGCCACTTTCAAGAATTCGCACATCGACAGCGTGAACCGCTACGGGGAAAACTCGCTGGACTCCTCAGTAACGGTGCTGACGGTCAATTTCACGCTCGAAGGGCAGGAGTTCATGGCGCTCAACGGCGGTCCGATGTTCCAATTCACGCCAGCCATTTCACTCTACGTAGACTGCAAAACGCAGGAAGAAGTCGATCACCTGTGGAACACGCTGTCCGCCGTCCCGGAGGCAGAACAGTGCGGCTGGCTGGTGGACAAGTACGGCATCTCGTGGCAGATCGTCCCTTCGATTTTCATAACGCTCATGCAAGACCCCAACCCTGCCAAGGCTGGCGCGGTCAACCAGGCGATGTTGCAAATGAAGAAGCTCGACATCGCGGCGCTGCAAGCCGCCTACGATCAGGCGTAACGTCCTTTTTGTGGGGCGTTCAGTTGAACGCCCCTACGGATTATGCCCCCTGAAACCGCCTTTGCAGCATCGGCAGCAAGCCGCCCGCGTCGAGGATCGCCTGAACCGACGGCGACAGTTTCGGCGTGATGAAGCGCTGCCCCGCCGCGATGATGGTATCGCCGTCGATCTCGATCTCGTCGCCGGTTTTCAGCAGCGTCGCCAAGCTGGGGATCACCACCGGGCGCACGCCCTGATTGATGCAGTTGCGAAAGTACAACCCGCCAAACGACTCGGCGATAATTGTCATTACTCCCGACCACTTGACCGCCGTGACCGCCTGTTCGCGGCTGCTGCCGCACCCCCAGTTCAGCCCTGCCACGATCACGTCGCCCGCCTGAACGCCGCCCGCAAACGCCGGATCGAGGTCTTCGAGCGCGTGCGCCGCGATCTCGTCCTGCCCCTTGAGCGTATACGTGTACTTGCCGGGAAAGATCACGTCGGTGTTGACATTGTCGCCGTAAACCCACACTCGATGCTTCATGACAGGTACTCTCCCGACAGGAACTCTCCCGGATCAGCCACGCAGCCCATCAGCGCGCTGGCGGCGACCACATACGGGTTCGACAGGTAGATCGGCGCGTCCGCCGTGCCCATGCGCCCCTTGAAATTGCGGCTGCCGCTGCTGATGGTCGCCTCGTTGGGCGCGGGCACACCCATGTGATTGCCCATGCATGGACCGCAGCCGGGCGTTGTGATGGTCGCGCCCGCTTCGATCAGGTCGGTCAGCACGCCGGTTTCCAGCGCCTGCAAAAGCACCTGCTGACTCGCCGGAATGACGATGAACCGAATCCGCGTCCTGCGTCCCTTGACCACCTTCGCGGCGGCGGCAAGGTCGCTGTAGCGCCCGCCCGTACACGTCCCAATGAACGCCTGCTGATCGGCTGACCGACAGCTTCTGCGAGCGCCACCACCTGATCCGGCTGGTGCGGCAGCGCAATTTTCGGCTGGAGCGCGCTCACGTCGAACGTATGCCGCTCCTCATAGACCGTGTCGGCATCGGGATAAATCGGCGTATAGTCGCCCACCCCGCGCGCTGCCAGATAGTCGAACACGGCTTGATCGGGCGGGAAGTAGGCATTCATCGCGCCGAACTCCGCCATCATGTTGGGGATCACCGGGCGCT
>JADLHH010000576.1 GCA_020848855.1 Anaerolineae bacterium
CGGCGGCGTGGACGATTTGGCGTCGATTCAGGGGGACGCCCTGCGCCAGCTTCGCAAAGACATTCGCATGATCTTTCAGGACCCGTATTCGTCGCTGAACCCGCGCATGACCGTGTTCGAGATCGTCGCCGAGGTGCTGAAAGTCAACGGGCTAGCCGCCGGCAAGGAGCTGGAAGACCGCGTGGCGCAGCTTTTGCGGCGCGTTGGGCTGCGACCGGAATACATGCGGCGCTACCCCCACGCCTTCAGCGGCGGCGAGCGCCAGCGGATTGTGATCGCCCGCGCGCTGGCGACCAACCCGCGCCTGATCGTCGCCGACGAAGCGATCTCGGCGTTGGATGTCTCAATCCGCGCGCAGATTCTCAACCTGCTCGAAGACTTACAGGATGAACTGGGGCTGACGTACCTGTTCATCGCCCACGATCTGAGCGTGATTCGCCACATCTGCGACCGCGTCAACGTGATGTACGTGGGGAAGCTGGTCGAATCTGCCGAGGCGACCGAGCTTTACCGCGAGCCGCAGCATCCGTACACCGAAGCGCTCATGTCGGCGGTTCCCATTCACAACCCGCGCCAGCGCAACAAGGGACGCCGTATTCGCCTCGAAGGCGACATCGCCGATCCCGCCAATCCGCCCGACGGCTGCTATTTCCATCCCCGCTGCCGGTATGCGAAAGAGCGCTGCGCCAGCGAGGAACCGGCGCTGCGCATGGTGACGCAGGAACACTTCGCCGCCTGCCACTTCTCCGAGGAACTGAACCTGCGCGGCGCGATTGCACCGGAGCGCGGGGCTTTGTAACGCGAAGCTATTGGCTATTTCGTCCTGAAAACATGCCTGCGGGCGTGTTTTTTACGGGAAACGGCTGATCCGGCTTGCTCGCCCACGAACGATTTGCCCGGTTTCGGTTTTGCAGGCAGCCGGGCGCGCAAACGTGCCCCATGCCACCCCCAAATGTTTCGGGTGTACGTATGTAACTTGACAAGCGAATAACCGGCTCTATTATATGTGTCATCGCGCATTTGTCGCTGCATTTTTCATGCTGCTGCCGTCAAAGTGCGCCGTATCCCGGTTTTCTCGACATCGGGCAGCCTTATACGTGCGCTCGACCCGCCTTTCACGTTAAACTACCACTCCTGTAAGCCTTGATTGGTTATTCGTCCTGAGTGAAAACCGGATATGCGATTTTCGCTCTGAACGAACACCGAAAAACCAATAACGTGGCGATAGGTGATTCGGAGCGAACGTTTGATACCAGTATCTTTCAGCACAGATGGGAAACGCCCATGCACGAAGTAACCCTGCTCGTCAATATCACCGTTGCGCTGACGGTGGCGTTCTGCGGCGGGCTGGTCGCACGTCGGCTGGGAATGCCCGCCATCGTCGGCTATCTGGTCGCGGGGGTGCTGATCGGTCCGTTTACGCCTGGCTTTGTTGGCGACACGGAGGCGATTGGCGAACTCGCCGAAATCGGCGTGATTTTCCTGATGTTCGGCGTCGGTATCCATTTCTCGTTCCGGGATCTCTGGTCGGTTCGGGATATTGCCATTCCGGGGGCGATCCTTCAGACGACTCTGTCATCGGGGCTGGGGCTGCTGCTGAGCCAGCTTTGGGGATGGTCGATCGCTGCCGGGCTGGTGCTGGGGCTGGCGATTTCCATTGCCAGTACGGTGGTACTGCTGCGCGGCTTGATGGATCAGGGGTTACTGAACACGCGGCACGGACGTGTCGCCGTCGGCTGGCTGGTACTGGAAGATATCGCCACCGTCCTGATTCTGGTGCTGCTGCCGTCGCTTGCGCCAACTTCGCAGGACAATACGCTGGTCACGGTTCTGCTGGCTATCGGCAAGGCGATTGTCTTCATCGTCCTGATGGTTTTCGCCGGTGTGCGACTCGTGCCCTGGGTCTTGCTGCAGATTGCGAAGATCAAGTCGCGGGAGCTGTTCCTGCTGACGGTGCTGGTCATCGCGCTGGGCACGGCGCTGGCTGCTGCCGAATTATTCGGCGTGTCGGTTGCGCTGGGCGCGTTCCTGGCGGGGGTGGTCGTCAGCGAGTCGTCGCTTGGTCATCAGGCGGGCGCCGAAGTGCTGCCGTTTCAGCAAATCTTCGCTATCCTGTTTTTCGTCTCGGTCGGGATGCTGGTCAACCCCGCTTACCTGCTCGCCAATGCGGGTCCGGTGCTGGTGCTGACGGTGCTGATCGTATTCGGGAAGTCGGTCATCACCATCCTGCTGGGCTTCATTTTTCCACACCCGGCGCGCACGATACTGGTTGTCGCCGCCGGGCTGAGTCAAATTGGCGAGTTCTCGTTCATCGTTGGTCGGTCGGGGCTGGCGCTCAACCTGCTCAACCAGGAGCAGTATTCGCTGATCCTTGCCGGCTCGCTGTTGTCGATCATGGTCAACCCGCTGATGTTCCGCACCATTCCACATGCCGAGCGGTTTTTGCAGCGGATGCCGTTGGTGTGGAAGTGGCTGAATCACCAGCGGGAAGTCGCGCCGCCGCCCGCCGAAAAACTGGTCGGACACGTCGTGTTACTGGGCTACGGGCGGGTGGGTCGCTACGTAGTGCATGTACTGGAGCAGATCAACATTCCCGTGCTGATCGTCGAGGCAGATGCGACCAAAGTCGCTGAGCTGGAGCGCGCGGGCGTGCCGGTGCTGATGGGCGACGCGGCGAATTCGGAACTGCTCCAGTACGCGGCGCTGCATCAGGCGCGAGCGCTGGTTGTGACGCTGCCCGACGAAGCCGCCGCCGAAATCGTGGTCGCGGCTGTCCACCAGTTACGACCTGAACTGCCCATTATCGTGCGGGCGTCTACCCGTACTGGCGTGAGCCGTCTCATCGAACTGGGCGCTCATGACGTGATTCACCCCGAACTCGAAGGCGGGCTGGAAATGATGCGGCATACGCTGCTGCGGCTGGATTTTGCGCCGAACGAAGTCCAGCAGTATGCCGACGCGGTACGGCGCGACCAGTATGACGTTTCGATTTCGACAGTGGGCGAGCAGCGGATACTGGATCAGATGATCACCGCCGCGAAAGGCATGGAAATCGCGTGGCTGCCCGTCCCCGACGACAGCCCGGTCGTGGGGCAGACGATAGCGGTGGCGAACCTGCGGGCGATCACCGGCGCGTCGATTGTGGCGATTCTTCGGGATGCGAA
>JADLHH010000577.1 GCA_020848855.1 Anaerolineae bacterium
CTAAACCGTATTGTAATGGTGTCTGCCGATTCCGGCGAAAAGGAATTTTGAGTGCCGAGCCAAACACACGACTGAGTAAAGACAGTTAAAGGTTAAAAGTTGAAAGCGGCTGCGGCAATATCGCCTTCACTTTATAACTTTCCCTACTTTTAACTTTCGACTTGCAGGGCTTTCTTTCTCAGTCCTCAGTCCTTGAACCTCAGTCCTGTTTTCTAATCGCTCAGCACTATTTCTTGATCCCTTTCAGCCCGCGTGAAGCGGTCAGGGCAATCAGGTTGGTCTGGTAATTATAGGTGCTGCGGCGCTTTTCGGCATAGGCATCCTGCGCCAGCGTCACCAGCCGGTCGACCAGCTCGCGCGGCTTGATGCCGGTCGGCTCCCACAGGTAGAACGACAGCGAGCCGGGCAGGGTGTTCAGCTCGTTCAGGAAGATTTCGTCGCGCTCCGGGCGCACCAGAAAGTCGATGCGGGCGATCCCGCGTCCGTCGATGGCGCGGAAGGCGCGCATGGCGATATCCTGTATCCGCTTGGTCAGGTCGTCGCTCAGCGGCGCGGGGATGATGCGGTCGGCGCTTTTCATGCCTTCGCCGCCGCGCAGGTATTTTTCTTCGTAGGTGAGGAACTGTTCCCAGGACACCGGCTGTTCCAGCACCGACGCCTGCAGCCTGTTCGCGTCGCCCAGCACCGAGCAGTTGATTTCGAGGCATTCGGTCACCGCGCCTTCGACCAGCAGGCGGCGGTCGAGATTGGCGGCAACGTCGATGAAGGCGCGCAGCAGTGTTTCATCCTCGGCGCGCCCGATGCCGATGCTCGATCCGAGCGTCGCCGGTTTGATGAACACGGGGTAGCTGAACTTCGTCGTGATCTGGGAGATGATCGCGTCGGGGTTCGCCTGCCATTCGGCGCGGGTAAAGCCGATGGCGTCGATCACCGGGATGCCTGCCTGCCGCAGCACGTCCTTCGCCAGCAGCTTGTCGTTGGCGACCGCCGACGCCAGCACGCCGCAGCCGACATACGGGATGTCCGCCATCTCGAACAATCCCTGCAGCGTGCCGTCCTCGCCGTGCGACCCGTGAATCGCCGGGAAGGCAACATCCAGCCGCATGACCTGGCTCTTGCCGAACAAGCCGCCGGGAGTCGGGTTGACGATCAGCCCGTGCTGGCGGACGTTGGGCGAGAGCAGCGTCGGCAGCACGCCGTCGAGCTTAGTCACATCGCCCTGAAAAGGCTTGATCTCGCGCAGCGGCGCGCCCGTGAACCACGCGCCGTCGCGGTCGATGTAGATCGGCACGACTTCGTAGCGTTCGGCGTCGAAAGCATTCATGATCTGATGCCCGGTCACGACCGAGACATCATGTTCGACGCTTCGCCCGCCGAAAATCACGCCGACCGTCGTCTTGCGTTTTACGCTCATGGAATATCCAGTTCGTGAATTACGAGGTCATGCCAGCTTTCGCGGCGGCGCGCCAGAAACCAGCGGTCGCCCGCCTCGGTGATGGCGACTTCCGGCGGGCGCGGGCGGGCGTTGTAGTTGCTCGCCATCACCATGCCGTAAGCGCCCGCCGTCAGCACGGCGAGGCAGTCGCCGCGCACGATGGGCGGCAGTTCGGCGTCGCGCGCCAGCACGTCGGTCGTCTCGCACACCGGACCAACGATCTGCATAGTCTGGCGCTCGCCCTCGCGTGGCTGAAGCGGCACGACGGTGTGATGCGCGTCATACAATGCCGGGCGGATCAGATCGGTCATGCCGGCGTCGGTGATTAGGAAGCGCTGTCCGCCCTGTTCCTTGAGGTAAATCACGCGGGTTACCAGCATCCCGGCGTCGGCGATGATCGAGCGCCCCGGCTCCAGAATCAGTTCGTAGCCGTCGAGCAGCGGCAGCAGCGCGGCGGCGAAATCCTCAGCCGACGGCAGCGATTCGTCGTCCTCGTAGGCGACCGGCAGCCCACCGCCGATGTTGACCGTGCGAATCGTCGGGTAGGGGGCGATCAGGTCGAGCGCCGCGCGCACCGCCTGAAGCGTGGCAGCCGTGTCGTGTAGCTGGCTGCCGATGTGAATGTGAATCCCGGCGAAATCGAGGTACGGCATGTCCGCCTGGTGCGCCATCAGGTCGCGGATGGCGTCCGCTGTCAAGCCGAATTTCGCGCCGCCGTGCCCGGTGGCGATGTGCGGGTGGGTGTTGGCGGTTACGTCCGGGTTGAAGCGCAGCGCCACGCGCACCTGCCGGCTGCACTCGCAGGCAATCGTATTGAGCTTGTGCGCCTCGTGGACGTTTTCGACGTTGAACCAGCCGATGCCTTCCTCGACCGCGTAATAAAGCTCCTGCCCGGTCTTGCCCACCCCAGCGAACACGATCTGTTCCGGAGCGGCGTTCGCCAGCCGGGCGCGGTACACCTCGCCGCCGCTGACGGCGTCGATACCCGCGCCCGCCCGCACCAGCGTATCCAGCACGGCGAGGTTGGCGTTGGCTTTCGCGCTGTAATGAATGTGCGCCTGTGGGAAGGCGGATCGA
>JADLHH010000578.1 GCA_020848855.1 Anaerolineae bacterium
ATAGCCATTTAGGTCAAAAAGGGTCATAGGTGTTTTGTAGGGGCAGACCTGTGTGTCTGCCCCAGCGGGCGAACACGTGGATTCGCCCCTACAAGAGCGTTGTGAACCATTGGAAACCCTGTGTGAAATTTGATGCGATGACCCTGGAAAGCTGATCGCCGCGACTTGCCGTGACGACTCGCACAGGCTACGATCTCGACCGAGATTCGTAAGCGCAAGTTTTTCAGGAAAAACATCTTATGACCTCCAGAATTGTTACGATTGAGCGGCACATTTTTGAAAAGCAGAAAGACTTTCCGCAGGCGACCGGCGTCCTGACCGGGCTGCTGTACGACATGGCGCTGGCGGCGAAGATGATCGCCCGCGAGACGACCCGCGCCGGGCTGGGCGAAATCCTCGGCGCGACCGACAGCACCAACGTCTACGGCGAGCGCCAGCAGAAGCTCGACGTGTTCGCCGACTCGGTGATCTTCCGCATGAACGATCACACCCAACGGCTGTGTGCAATGGCGTCGGAAGAGCACGAGGACATCATCGCCATCCCGCCGCACTTCGGCACGGGCAAGTACGTCCTGCTGTACGACCCGCTCGATGGCTCGTCGAATATCGACGTGAACGTCTCCATCGGCACGATCTTCGCCATCCACCGCAAGATCACCGACGGCGAGCAGGGCGCGATGGTGGATTTTCTGCAGCGGGGCAGCGAACTGGTCGCCGCTGGCTACGTGATCTACGGCAGCAGCACGATGATGGTCTACAGCACCGGGCAGGGTGTGGACGGCTTCACACTTGACCCCAGCATCGGCGAATTCCTGCTCAGCCACCCGGACATTCGCATCCCGGAGCCGCCGAAGTTCTACAGCGCGAACCAGGGCTACGAGAAGCAGTGGACGGAAGGCATCCGGCGCTACACGCGCTGGCTGCAGGGGCTGGACGAGGCGAACACCGAGCCGCTCTCGCAGCGCTACATCGGCTCGCTGATCTCGGACTTTCACCGCAATCTGCTGCAGGGCGGCGTCTCTTACTATCCGGGCGACCTGCACAAGCCGAACGGCACAATCCGGCTGCTGATGGAAGCGCAGGCGCTGGCGTTCATCGCCAGGAATGCCGGCGGCTACGGCTCGGACGGGCTGGGCGACATCCTCGACATTCAGCCGCACGAGCTGCACCAGCGCACGCCGCTGATCGTCGGCAACCGGGCGCTGGTGGAGAAAGCCGAAGCGCTGATTCGCCAGCACGATCAGGCGTGGATCGAGCGTTATCTGCCCTATCGTCGGCAAATCGTCGAGGAAGCGTAGCAATTGACTCGCCACCCCGCCGTGCTATAATCCCGCGCGTTGGCGTGGCATCCCCACGCTGCTTTTTTGTCAGTGAGTTGAGAGTAAAACACATGCAGCGTCGTGCTCGTCTGCTGCAGCGCCTGGCGGTCATCGCCGTGCTGGTAAGCCTGCTCAGCCACATGGTGCGGGCGCAGGACGCCAGCCTCCTGCGCGACGGGGGCTTCGAAGGACAGTACACCAATCGCGGGCGCGCCGACCTGACTATCCCGGCGGACTGGAGCATCTGGATTGGCGAATCGCCCCACACCGAAGACTGGATGAATCTCCCGCCGGTCGCTTTCCCGCACAACGGTCCCAACCCCGCGCCGCACGGCGGTGCGCGCTCGCTCAATCTCAACAAAGGCTACGCGACCTTCACGGCGGCGGTTTACCAGCAGGTGAGCGTGCCCGAAGGCTCGAACGTGACGGCGAGCGCCTGGGCGTTCCTGCGCACCTGCGACATTCCCGACGGCGCGGACAACTGCACGTCATCCGGCGATTCGAACGCTTTCACGCGCATCGGCGTCGACCCCAACGGCGGCACGAATCCCTTCGATGCCGACGTGGTCTGGTCGGCGAATGCCGCGCCCCACGAAAGCTGGGGACAGATGACCGTCAGCGCGACGGCGACCGGCGGCACGGTGACGCTGTTCCTGTACAGCACCCAGCAGTGGCCCAGCGAGCTGAACGGCGTTTACTGGGATGACGCCGCGCTGAGCGTTGGCGGGACGGGCGGCGTGGCGGCATCCGCGCCCGGCGCGGCGACGCCGCAGCCGACGACTGCCTCGGTCGCGCCGCCGGTCAATGCGCAGGGCGAGCGCGCCGATGGCTCGATTGTCCACATCGTCGAGGCGGGCGACACGCTCGACAGCATCGCCTTCGCCTACGGCGTCACCCGCGCCGACCTGCTGGCGCTCAACAACATTGCCGACCCGCGCATCATTCAGATCGGGCAGGAGATCATCGTCAAAGCCGCGCCGACGCCCACGCCGACCAACACCCGTGAAGGCGCGACCGAAGAGCCGACTCCCGACCCCAACGCGACGCCTGTGCCGCCCGCCTACATCCGCGACGCCGCGCCCGCGCCGGTAATTTCGTCGGCGTCCGGCGACGTGGTCTACCCCATCGATGTGACGGACGGCAGCGCGTCGATCTGCGTGCTGCTGTTCGAGGATGGCAACCAGAACCGGATACAGGATGTCGGCGAGGACAGCCTCGTGGGCGGTGAAATCCTGCTGACGAGCGGCGCTCCGTCGGGCGCGCATACCACCGACGATTCGTCCGATCCATTCTGCTTCGAGGGGCTGGCGGCGGGCAGCTATCTGGTGGCGGCGGCTGCGCCGGATGGCTACGGCTTGACCACGCCCGATCAGCTTCGGGTGCAGGCGGATGCCGGGGCGCAGGTCGTGGTCGCGTTCGGGGCTGCCGAGGGGGTCGAGCCGGTCGAGCCGCCCCCGACGGACAGCAGCGGAAACGTCGCCCCGGCGCAGGACGACGCCGATACCCGCGCGACCGGCAGCCCGGCTGGTGATAATATCGGGCTGGTGGTGTTCGGCGCGGCGGGGCTGGTGCTGGTGGCGGGGCTGGGCGTCTCGCTGCTGCTGCGACGGCGGTAAATATCCATTTGGGAATTGTAGGGGCGCACCCATGGGTGCGCCCAGGTACCCTACATAGGCTGCGCGGGGGCAGACACACGGGTCTGCCCCTACAAGAACGCGAATGTTGTTGTTCGGACAATATTTACGGATGCACACCATGATGAAGCGAACACTCCTCCTGACGATTGTCCTGCTCGTCGTGTGCGTTGTGCCGGCGCTGCAAGCAGCCGCGCAGGACAGCGGCGGTCAGGTCTGGGTGCAGGCGTTCGAAGACCGCAACGGCGACGGCGTCCATGACCCCGGCGAGCCGTTCCTGACCAGCGGCGTGTCGGTCGACCTGCTCAACGCCGACGGCGTGGTGATGGCGAGCGGCACGCTCGACAACGCGCCTTTCGCCAGCCGAGGATACGTCGGCTTCCTGTACCTCTCGCCGGGGAACTACACCGCCGTGATCAGCAGCCCGGATATGACGCCGACGACGGCGGCGCGTGTCGATGTGACGATTGTGCAGGGGGCAGCCCCGGTTACCGTGCTGTACGGCGCGCAGCGCGCGGCGCTGGTCGAAATGCCGTCATCCGGCGGCGGCGTGCTGACGCTGCCCGACAGCGATCTGGCGCGGGTGGCAGTCTCTGGCATCGCGGCGATCATCGTGGTCGGCGGCATGACGATCCTCGGCGTGCTGGTCTATCTGGTGGTGCTGCGGCGGCGCGCGCCGGTTCCCGTTCGCCGGACGACCACCGGCAGTATGCGCCCGGTGCGGGTCGACCAGACCGGCGAGACGCGCGCTACTGGCGAAGCCCGTCAATCCCGCGAAATGCGCCGAACGGGCGAAAAACGTCCGCCCGGCGAGATCGACCGCCCGTAGACGACCGTCACGTTAAACCATGACGAATGTAACTACCCGCGCGCTCTGGATTGCGCTCACCATAGTAGAAAGAGAGCGTGGAGGTGCAGCAATGCGTGTCAAGATCAACCGCAACGTGTGCTCGGCGCCGCTGTCATTCTGCGAGCGGTGCCTGGGGCGGTTTCTGGAGTATCCGCTGGGATACGAGCGCCGCTGTTTCGAGGAACTGGAAGACGACGGCAAGGAAGAATTGACGCTGGAAGTACATTCGGGCGAACACCACGTGACGCTGGTGCTGAATGAAGAGGAGCGCAAGCTGCTCGCGGGCGAGGGATGGGCGTATTTCGTCGATTTCCCGGTTCCCATGTATCGAGATGATATCCCACAGTACGAGCGCAAGTGATCGCCGGAATTTCTTTACAATTTAATAGTGGTTACGTGGGCGTCACGGCAGTAAGTTGGCTGTGACGCCCGCGTTTTAGCCGAACTGCAGCGTGCCGCGCATCTCCATCGGCAGGTTGAACAGCCACATCCCCGCCGCCAGCATCAGCAGGAACAGCAGCGCCCAGGGCAGCAAGCCCGCCGTGCTGTCGCGCTTGTACAGCCGCTGGGCGATGCGCTGCGCCACGAACAGGCTGGCGACGAAGCCGCCCAGCAGCGCGATCATCTGGAACAAGCCGATCAACTGAACGTCCTCGATGCCGCCGAGCGTCCAGTTCGGCTCGCCCGGCAGCGAAATGCCGTGCCGCAGCAGAAATTCCTGAAACGCCGGGACGATGGTCAGCACGCCGATCAGAAAGTGAAAGCCGTAGTGCGCCGTCCAGAAGCCGATGCCGAGCGGGATGAACGCCGGGGCGAACGGCGTCAGCGCGGCGCGCAGCGAATCGCGCCTGACGGTGCGCGTCAGCCAGCGGGCGAATGTCGCCGCCGCCAGCGCCGCGCCGATGGGCAGCACAATCATGCCCACGCCGAGGATGATGAACAGCACCACGCCCTCAATCGCCTGGTCGCTCCAGCCGAGCGCGGGCAGACCGAGCGCGTCCGCCAGCGAGCGCATCAGGTCGTACACCGGCGACACCATGCCGAAGGCGTTGACCAGCCCCATGAAGCTGAAGCAGATCAGCAGAATCGCCAAATCCCAGCGGCGCGGGAAGGCGTCCGGGCGGACGAGTTCCGCGCCGGGCGCGCGCACCATCAAGCCGACGTTGTCGTGCGGGCAGGCGCGGGCGCAGTCGAGACAGAACATGCAGTCCATGTTGCTCTTGATCGACGGGACGAACAGTTCCGTGCCGCAGCCGAGCGTGCCCTTCGGTCCGTTGGTGTGGGTCACGTCCGGTGCGCCGTTGATACCGATCTGGTCGATGACGATGGTCGGCGCTTCGCGGTAGCTGCCGTTGACGCATTCCTTGCCGACACAATGCAGGCAGGTGTCGTAGTCGCGCGCGCCGATTTGCAGCGGCGAGGCGGTCGCGTAGACGTAGTTGAACATCCCCAGCGGGCAGACGTACTTGCAGAACGGCGATCCGGCGAACAGCGCCTCCAGTGCGAACGACGCGGCGAAATACACGATAATCGTCCACGCCGTCAGCCAGGGACTCGCCCACAGGTCGAGCCATTCATACAGGAAGAAGAAGGCGAACAGCGTGGCGAGCGCGACCCATTTGTTGCGCAGCGCGCGCGGGAAGCGCCGTCCGCGTCCGCTCAGCCGCTTTGCCAGCATGCGCGGGATGGTGAACGGGCAGCCCATGCAGAACAGGTTGCCCGCCAGCAGCAGCGCGACGATCACCAGCCCGCGATAATGCACGTAGGGCGTAATCGTCGCCAGGTTGCGCGGCGCGCTCTGCGGTCCGGTGAAGCCGTCGTAGATCAGCAGCAGGGCAACTGCCAGAAACGGGATTTGCAGGACGAGCCGCCCGTAGCGCCAGAGCAGCACGCGGCGCAGCAGCGGGATGCGCAGCACGTCGAAGCGGGGGCGCGGGCGGTATAGGTGAGGAGATTGAGCAGCCATCAGCTTTCAGAACAGCATGAGAATAGCGAAAGCGGCGTACAGAACACCCTCAACAACCGCGATGATCTGCATGGCGGCAGGGGTCGCGCCGCCTTCGGTGTAGCCCGTGACGCGCAGAAACTGAACTTTCACGATCTGACCGAGCGCGTAGAACCCGCCGAAGACCAGCGACAGCGCGGGCTGGTCGGGGATGCGCAGCACCGCGATCAACAGCCCCACGTGCCCCAGCAGATTCAGGATGGCGAAGACGAACGAGGACACCTCACGTTGCGCGAAACGGATGCCGAGCTGCCCCAGCGCGCCGAGCGCCAGAAGCGCGATCAGCGCCAGCGCGATGGGGTGCGGGTTGTCGCCGATCATCAGCGGGGCGGCAGCATCCGAATCGACGAAAGCGAGGATGCCCGCGCCGAGCGCGACCAGCTTCAGGATCGTCTCGACCCAACCCCATAGACCCCACTCGGCGGTATGCCAGCCCTGCGCTTGTGTCATATTTCCCATGAAAATCTCCTCACGCTCGCCGTCTGAATCGGTTGTTCTGCTATGTCGCTACGCTCACATCGAATTCCTGCGAGACCTCCGAGCTATCCGGCAGTGTGACAGTTATTGTCACAACCCAGTCGCCGCCCATCGACCACCGGAAGGGGATGATCGCCTTACCGTCGGCGTCAGTGGTCGCTTCGCCCAGCACCGGGCGCATCCCGGCATGGTTCATGTCGCCGCGCACCGCAACCGGCGCATCCGCCAGCGGCGCGCCGTCGCGCGTCACCATCACGAGCAGCGAAGCGTCGCCAACCGCTGCTGGTGTAGGGTCGATAATAAGGTCGATTTGCGCCGCCTGCACAGTCGTATCCGGGGTGGAGGCTGCCGGG
>JADLHH010000579.1 GCA_020848855.1 Anaerolineae bacterium
AAGCGCGTGCCGTCGCCCACGTCGGTAGCGTTCATGCTGGCGGAAGCGTCGAGCAGCACGGCGATCTGCCCGGCGGAGACAGCCGGCACGATCACGAACGGGCGCGCCAGCGCCAGCACCAGCAGCGCCAGTATGATCAACTGGAGCAGCAGCAGCAGGTTGCGGCGCAAGCGCTGCCAGGGCGTGTTCGCCTCCTTGTCGTGCAAAAGCTGCTGCCACAGGTAGGTGCTGGAGACGGTGACTTCGCGGTGGCGCAGGCGCAGCATGTACAGCAGGATGATCGGGATCGCCAGCAGCGCGCCGAAGAAGGCGAGGGGCGTCAGGAAGGACACTTAAAAACCCCTAACGCAAAGACGCAAAGAGAAAAGAAAGACGCAAAGAGGATTCTTCGTAACTTATTGACCACGCGATGAATACCATTCTTGAGCATCTTCTCACCAAAGTTTATGACAAGCGCCAGCCTGAGACCGGTAATTCTGAGATAGGTTAACGCTTGCGCTTCGAAAATCGGATGGTAGTTGACTACAGCTTTGCATTCGACGATCACGAGATTATTCACAACTATGTCCAGGCGCAGCGGCTCGGCAAGCACTATCCCCTTGTAGACAATAGGCAGTTGCTTTTGGCGTTCAACTTCCAAACGGCTATCCTTCAATTCCCAGACCAAAGCTTCCTCGTACACACTTTCGAGCAGACCGGGACCGCCGAGAGTGCGATGCACTTCTATCGCCGCTTTGATGATTTCATTACTTAGCGCATCCTCACTCACATTCATTCTCTCCAGAGATTTTTCGCGCGCGAAAAATCTCCTTTGCGTCTTTCTTTTTCCCTTTGCGCCTTTGCGTTAAATCTCTTCCTTCTTATACATCCGATGCCACCCCCTCTGTCCACAGTTCGGGCATTTCATGTAGTTGCGCGAGTTTCCGGTTGCTCGCCAGCGAATGCCGCCCATGTCCCATACCGAGCGCTCGAAGCCGCAGTTCGGGCATTGCAGCATCCACAGGCGCGAATGCGCTTCCATGTCTTCCGCCCAGCGCTTCGGCAAAATGCGCGTGAAAAATCGCTGTACCCCGCTCATCTCGTCGCTCATTTGACGACCCCCAGCCGCCGCAGGTCGTACAGGATGACCTTCTCCCAGGCATAATCGGTCGTGATGGGCAGATAATGCACGCCGCGCCGCACGCATTCGGTGCGGATGCCTTCGCGCCACGCCTGCACGCGCTCCATGTACAGGTGGCGCATCCCGCCGTCGATGGTGACTTCCTGTGTCGCGCCGGTTTCCACGTCTACCAGCCGCAGGTCGCCCGCCAGCGGCGGCTCAACCTCGTCCGGCGCGAGCAGGTGGATGATGCCCGCCTCGTTTCCCTTGCCAAGCAGTGTATTCAGCCCGTCGAGGTAGCCGGACGGCGAGAACATGTCGGTGATCACCAGCACCAAGCCGGGGCGCGACGCTCGCACGGCGTAGTCCGCCAGCGCGGCGTTGAGATCGACCACGCCGCGCGGCTTCAAACCGGTGATGAAATTGAGCAGGCGCACACCGTAGCCGCGCCCGCGCGCCGGACCGAACGGCTCGACGCGGCTGCCGGTCAGCGCGCCAATCATCAGACGGTCGTTGGTCGTCAGCGAGATGTAGCCCAGCCCGGCGATCAGCCGCCGTGCGTAGTCGAACTTGTGCCGTTCGGGGTCGGTCTCGCCGCCCCAGTCCATGCTGGCGGACGTGTCCAGAATCAGGTGGACGGCGAGGTCTTCTTCGTCCTCGTACAGCTTGGTCAGCAGGCGGTCGAGCCGGGCGTAGATGTTCCAGTCGAGGCGGCGCAGGTCGTCGCCAGGGGTGTAGTTGCGGTAGTCAGCGAATTCGATGCTCGTGCCGCGCTTGGTCGAGCGGCGCTCGCCTTTGATCGCCCCGGCGCGCACCCGCGACGCCGTGAGCATCAACTGCTCCAGCTTACGGCGGGTCTTTTCGTCAAAAAGAGGCTGGGTGGGCATCTACTGTCTGCGCGTTATCTGGGCGTTACATGTAACGCCCCTACGATATTCGTTTCGGATTTTCCGCATCTTCATCCCATTTAGCCGGGTTATCCAGAATATACTGACGCACGCGATTGAGATCGGTTTCGCTGCGGATGATGTGTTCATAATAGTTGCTCTGCCACGCGAATTCAGTATTTCCTGCACGGCGACAGAATTTAGACACCGCAGCCTTGTAGGCACGGATCACGACTGCCAAAGAACGTCCATAAGGCGATATCGTCGAAAAGCGATTATTTGCGCTGCGAGCGTTCAATATCTCTCTGCGTCCAGACAACAACAGTATTCCGTGTACGTGGTTAGGCATCACGATCCATTCGTCAAGCTCAACGTCGGAAAAATGTTGCGGTATCTCGATCCAGGATTGTTCAGCAGTTTGTCGGATAGCGGGTATATCAAAGAAACATTCACGCAATTGGGTACAGATGGTCACGAAGTATGCGCCCTGCTGAGTGTAATCGTAGTTTTTCAAGCGTATCGAGCGTCTTCTAAATAACAGAGCGTCTGTACTCAAATTGTGAACCCTCATGCCAGGCGACATTGTAGGGGCGTTACATGTAACGCCCCTACTTGCCCCGGCGATCCGACTCAAGGTGCGCTTCGAGCGATTCAGCCACGTCGGCGCGTAGTTCATCGACCGTCAAATCATTCACTCGCAGCACCATATTTTTCCCTCAGTGACAATGCGTAAACACATTCACCTTCTTCGATTCTGCCGGTGTCCTCAAAGCCGAAACGCTCGTACAGGCGTCGGACGACATCATTTTTCGGCACGAAACTGATGTGTACGGCATCGCAATCCGGCTTCTCTCTGAACTGATCGATGATGATCTGCATGGCAGCGCCGCCGTAACCCTTATGCTGATACTCGCCGCCGATCATGAGCCGGTCGATCCAGTAGGCATTCGCTTTGGCGTCGATGCCCGTCATCAGCAGACCGACCGGGGTTTCATCGACATAGATGCCGTAAGTGGTGAATGCCTCCGGCTCGAACACGGCTTCGAGCATCGAATATCCGTTAGGGGCAACGAAACGCTGCTGGTCGTCGGTCAGGGTTCGAGTCAGCTTGTAGACTGCGCGCCAGTTATCTTTAGTGATCGGCTGCAGGGAGACGGTCATGCTATTTCGTCTTCGGCAGTGACTTGATCACGTCGGCGATCACGGCGTCCGGCTGGATGCCCTCGGCTAAGCCCTCGAAATTGAGCAGGATGCGATGCCGCAGCGCCGGTGCGGCAATCGCTTCGATATCCTCGAATGCCACGTTGAAGCGCCCTTCCAGCAGCGCGTTGATTTTGCCGCCGAGGATCAGCGCCTGCGCCCCGCGTGGGCTGGCGCCGTAGCGCACGTACTGCTTCACGATGTCCGGCGCGCTGGCGTCGTCGGGGTGCGTCGCCACGATCAACCGGGCGACGTACTCATTGACGTGCCGGGCAATCGGCGTGTTGAGCGCCAGCCTGCCCAGCGCGATCACCTGCTTGCCGTCCGCGACCTTGCTCGCTTCGGGCGTATCCGCGCCGGTCGTGCGGTCGATGATCGAGATCAGCTCATCCACCGTCGGGTAATTCACGTTGACCTTGAACATGAACCGGTCAAGCTGTGCTTCGGGCAGAGGATACGTGCCTTCCATTTCCAGCGGGTTCTGCGTCGCCAGCACGAAGAACGGCGCTTCGAGCGGGTAGCTGCGGTTGGCGACGGTGACCGTCCGCTCCTGCATGGCTTCCAGCAGCGCTGACTGCGTTTTCGGCGTGGCGCGGTTGATCTCGTCGGCGAGCACGAGGTTGGCGAATACCGGACCCGCCTGGAAGCGGCGCACCTTCGTGCGCCCGTCTTCCGATTCTTCGAGGATGTCCGTCCCGGTGATATCGGCGGGCTGCATGTCCGGCGTGAACTGGATGCGCGAGAATTTCAGTTCGAGCGCGTCCGCCATCGTGCGGATCAGCATCGTCTTGCCCAAGCCGGGCACGCCTTCCAGCAGCGCGTGCCGCCCGGCGAGGATGCAGATCAGCACGCTGCGCACCACGTCGTCCTGCCCGACGATCACGCGCTTGACTTCGCGCTCAATCGCCTGAACAGTCTCGCTGAATTGTTCCAGAGTGGCTTCAGGGGCTTGAGTCATACGACCTCTTTCCGATTATTCGCCGGTATACACACACATTACACCGTGACGGGCGTTTTGGCTCAACTTTGAGGATTCGCAGGTGCGCGGTAATCGCTTCCTTGAACGATATAAGGGGATCGCCGGGAATATGTTCACCGGATTTACGGTTTCGGCTCCAGCGACGTGAAGTAGTCGCGCACCACGTCGCGCAAGCCGAGCGG
>JADLHH010000580.1 GCA_020848855.1 Anaerolineae bacterium
AGTCCCTCCAACTGCTACGAGAAAGAATAGACACACAGAAACGAAAACCTTAAGCATTGCTATCTCCTATCTTACAGTGATACAAACATCTTAATTATAGCGCGAGCCAAAGACTGTGAGAGTTAAGATAAGGAATCGTCTGAATAACCAGTTCGGTGCGATTTTCTGCATGTCGTTAACCAGCCTATTATGTCGAGACATCTCTGTTCAAAAGGCTTTGCGCCAGACGTGCCCCATATAGGCTTCGGTGAAACCGACCGCGTCGTACAGCGAATTGGCGGGGATCATGTCGCCGGTATCGACGCAGGCGTCGAGCGCGCCAAGCGCCTTCAGGCGGCACATCCCCTCGAACATCAGCGTTCGCGCCAGTCCCTTCCGCTGGTGAGCCGGGTGCGTGCACACCGGCTCGAAGATGCCGTAGCGGTTGATCGGCTCCCAGTTGACGCCGACGTGCGCGGCGAACGAGCCGTCCGGCGCTTCAGCGACCAGGTTCAGGTCGTGGCGGAACGACGGCGCGTTCGCGCAGAAGTTCCAGTATTCCTGCGCATTGTGGAACGTCCGGTTGAAGGCGGCGTTCAGCAAATCCGCCATGCGCTGGCAGTCGTCTCGGTCATCAGGGCGCGTCGTGCGCAGGGTATAGCCGGGCGCGATTTCGGCGGTCGGCAGCGGGCGCGCGCCAAAGCGCATCCGCCGCGCCATCCAGAAAAACGGTGTGCGCTCGTAGCCGCGCGCCGTCAGCAGGCGCTGGCGCGGCGAATCGTAGTCGAACACCATGATTTCGACGTAGCGCTGACCGTCTCGCTCCGCCGCGAAGGTCGCCTCGCCCCATTCAATCATTTCGGCTTCGATTTCGCGGTAGTCCGGGTGAAGCTGCAGCGAAATGTTGGTCGGGTAGTCGGAATGCGCCACGCCGACCAGCCGCCCGTCATCCGTCTCCCACAGCCGCACGGTGCGCGCCCATTCGGGGTCGAGCGCAGCGTCGGCGTTGTGAAAGCGCTGTCCATCCCAGCGCCGAACTTCCCAGTTGAAGCCGGTCGGCGTCAGCGGATAAGCATCGATCAGCAGATCGCGCACGCGCCAGAAGTCGGCGTCGCCGTAAAACGGTTGCGAAGTGACATTGACCAGTGTTGCAGTCGTCATGGCAGCGTCCCTTTCCAGCGCAGAGTAACATCGCTATTCTACAAAGGGCGGCGACGGCTCACAAAGGATAAATGTCACGCCGTCATCGTGCCGGATCGCTCTATAGGGCGATCAAGCCGAGGCGGGTCGCGCGGACGACGGCTTCGGTGCGGCTCTGGGCGCTGAGCTTGGTGAGGATGGCATTGACGTGGAACTTGACCGTGTGCTCGCTGATGCCCAGGCTCCCAGCTATCGTCTTGTTGGGCAGCCCTTCGGCGATCAGGTTGATGACTTCCAGCTCGCGTGGAGTCAGCGCATCGACCATCAGATCGGGCGCGCGATCCGGGCTGGCGAGCGGCTCGGCGCGCAGCGCGTCGGCAACGTCCGGCGTCAGCACGACCAACCCCTGCCCCAGCGCGTGCAGCGCCGCCGTCAGCATGTCAGCGCCGGAATCCTGCAGCAGCAGCCCGCGCACCCCCGCGCCAATCAGCGCGGCGGACGCTTCCAGCGCCGTCGCGCCGTCCGCGACCAGCGCCAGCACCCCGGCGCCGCTCACGTCCGGCAGCCGGTCAAGTGTTTGCAGCGGCTCCCAGCCCATATCCCACACCAGCACGTCCGGGCGATACACGTCGAGCGCGTCGGCAAGCTCATTTTCGCCCGCCGTCTGCCCGACGATGTTGAGTCCCGGCGCGCCGTCGAGCAGCGCGGTCAGCCCGGCGCGCGCCAGTGGGCTGCTGGCGACGACGAGTACCCGTAGATCGTTGGTCAGAACAGCCATGCGGTTTCCAATGCAGATCGTTTCATCGCTCCATTATGCCGGGCAAGCGTTAGAGCCGCATCAGCGTTTGGCAGCCGCCGCACCGACACTCCGTAAAAAAGCGGTAAACGCGAAACCTTGATAGCGCCAAAACAGCGACTTCCTGTATAGTGAGATCGGGGAAATTATTAACAAGGAGCCGTCTATGAAGCGCCAACTCTTGTTACTTGGTGTCTGTTTTGCCTTACTTCTGCTGCCAGGACTGGCGCAAGCCCGGCAGGCGGGTATGAGCGTGACGTGTGATAACGGGTCGAACTTCGATAACGGTGTCGAAGTCAGCATTTACCAGTTGCGTACCGGCTTCAGCTACCAGGCGACTGCCATCGGTCTGAACGGCTTCGATCCGGTGCTGGCGGTGCTGGATACGCGCACCGGCGAAGGGCTGTGCGACGACGACAACAGCGGGGCTTCGGGCTATTCTGCCAACCTGCCGACGACTGGCAGCGTCCCGGCGTCCAACCTGAGTTCGCAGATCAACTTCACCCCGCCGAATACCGGCAACTTCGCTGACGTGTCGCTGGTCGTCGGCGGCTATGGCAACCAGAGCGGCGAGTTCATCCTGATCCTCGAAGGCATGGGCGTTACGTCCGGCGATGGCGCGGGTGACTCGTTCAGCGTCAACATTACGCAGGGTATGGTCGATTCGGGCGTGCCGCTGACGGTCTACATGCTGGCGCGCACCGATACGCTCGACGCCTACATCTATCAAGCCGACAGCAGTCTGAACGCCGTCACCGACAATCGGGGCAACGTGATTGGCTGTGATGATGCCGGCGACAGCAGCCTGTGCTCCGGCGATTCGGTCAATCTCTCCAACGCGTCGCTCACGCTGTCGAACGGCACGCTCGGCGGCTGGGATTACGACGCCATGCTCAGCATCCCGCTCAGCGGCATGACGCTCAACTCGGACTCGTCGTTCAACTACATGACCTTCGTGATGTCGTCGTCGCCGCAGAACGCGACCGAGGGGCAGTACGTGCTGGCGTTCCACATCGGCATGGCGGAACCGGCAGCCAATAACGGCAAGGGCAGCGGTAATAACGGCGGCGGCAACAGCGGCAACGGCAGCAACTTCTCCGGCGGCGGCGAATCGTCCGGCGGTAATGAAAGCGCCCCAACCGCCATCCCGCAAAACACCAACAACAGCGGCTCGCAGGGCGTCAGCGTCACCTGCGACGACGGCACCTCATTCGATAACGGCGTCGAGGTCATCATCAACCAGGTGCGCAGCGGCTTCACCTACACCGCGACCGCCATTGGTCTGAACGGCTTCGACCCGGTGCTGGCGGTGCTGGACACCGAGACCGGCGAAGGGCTGTGCAGCGACGACGACAGCGCCGCTTCGGGCTACGCCGCCAACCTGCCGACGACCGGCAGCGTCCCGGCATCGAACCTGACCGCGCAGGTTGACTTCAACCAGACGAGCGGCAACGCCTTCGCCAACATCTCGCTGGTCGTCGGCGGCTACGGCAATCAGGGTGGCGAATTCCTGCTGATCCTGGAAGGCATGGGCGCGACGGCTGCCGATCACGCTGGCGACATTTACGACGTGAACATCACCCCCGGCATGGTCGACTCCGGCGTGCCGATGACGATCTACATGATCGCCAGCAGCAACGACCTTGACCCGTTCATCGTGCGGACGAACGCCGATCTGGAGGTAACCCAAGACAGCAGCGGCAATACGGTCTCCTGCGACGATGCCGGCAACGCCAACCTGTGCTGGGGCAATTCGGTCGATCTGTCGGACTCGTCGGTGACGCTGAGCGCGGGCAGGCTGCCCGGCGGTCCCTACGACTCGATGCTCAACTTCGATCTGACCGGGCTTCAGCTCAGCAGCGACATGTCGCAGAACTACGTGACCTTCGTGATGCGCACGTCGCCCGAAAACGAAACCGAAGGGCCTTACGTGCTGGTCTTCCACATCGGTCAGGCGGGGTAATCGACCGCGCCGTCTCAAGTCGGGGAGCGCCGTGAGATTTCCGGCGCTCCCTTTTGATCCCCACTACCGCACTTCGATCCCGCTTGCCAGCACCGCCGCATCCGAACCGTCCGCCAGCGGCACACGCGCTCCGGTCGCCGGGTCGTACAGCGCCACGATCAGCGACGCCATGCCGGGCACAGCCGTCTCGTTGAACGCCAGCGTGCGCACATCGACAATGTATTCGCCGGCGCGCCAGCCGGTCGTCGGGCGGTCACCGGGCGCGCCGTCGCTCTGGGCGATCACCCTGCCCGCCGTGTCGAGCAACTGGACGGTGACGGTGTAGTCGGTGGTCGGCGTATCGTCGCCCGCCCGCCACACCAGCGTAATCTGCGGCGGGTTGTTGTGGCTGAAGGGCGCGTCGGCGAGCGAATAGCCGACCAGTTCACCGACGCCAAGAAACGCTATGCCAGCCGCTCTGGCGAACGACGGCGGCTCGGTGATCATCGGCAGCGCGTCAATGCGGTAATGCGCCAGCGTGAGCCATCCGCCGAGGCGCAGCGTCGCCGTCCCGCTTGGCGCATCAGGCGGCACGCGGAGCGCGCGCCAGTCGAGCGTGATCTCGCCGTGCTGCAGCAGGCTCGGCGGCGCGGTGGCGCGCCACGCGCCGGCATCGTCGGAAAGCTCCAGTTCGGGCAGCGCCCCCGCCCCCTGCCACAGCAGCGCGATACGAAGCTCGCCGCCGTTGACCACCGCCGCCGTTTCGAGCGGCAGGTTGTGCGCCTGCAGCGTCAGGTCGCCGGAAACCGCGAGATTGATCGCGTTGGGCAGGTCGGTCGCCCGGTTCGCGCGCGCCCAGTCCGCGCCGGGCAGCGCCGTCCAGGTCGCCAGCAGCAGGTCGCGCCCGGCGATTTGCCCCCTGCCCGTCGGCGGGTTGTACCCGGATGGATTCACCATCTCGTCGTAGATACGTAGAAAGACGCGGTAATCGCCGGGCGGCGCGCCGTAGGGAAGCCGCAGCAGCGGGTACGCCGTCAGCGCCTCGCCGGTAGCGAGCGCCGAACTGGTGCGCTGGTTGGCGGTGGCGAAAATGGCGTCAGCGCTGGCGACCGTCCAGCCAAGATCATTCTGGACGATCAGCGCGGCTTTCAGGTCAACATCCACGTCCCGCAGCAGCGTAATCTGCACCGGCAGGCACAGCGCACGGTCGGCGACGGTCTCCGTCACCTGCCCGACGGCATTGACGCGGAGAATCGGGTTCGCGCCGCCATCAGTGAACGTCAGATCGGTCGACTGAAGCACCGGCGGGCGCAGCGACGGGCGGCGATACACGAGTGTGGTCATGCCGTAGGTAGTGAACACGTCCGGTTCGCCGGTCGTGCCGCTGCCGAGCAGACAGCCCATCATGCCGCGAAAATCCGCGCGCTGGGTGTACCACACGTTCAGGGCGACATCGCCGGAAGTCGGCAGCAGCGGCAGCACGGTGTCGAGGTCTGCGCCTTCGGGCAGCGTGATCCGCCGCGCCTGCACGCCCAGCCGATCCCAGTAGTAGGCGAGGTCGTAGCGGTCAGCGTATGACCAGGCGATCACGCTGTCGTCGGCGGTCAAGTGGTCGGCGTAATACTGCGCCATCCCGCGCACGTCGTCATGCTGGTAAATCGGGTCGCCCACCGCGATCAGATCAAACACGAACAGTACCAGAAATGGCGTCACGGCGGCATAGCGCACCAGCGCGCGCCGGATGCTCGCCAACCCAACGCTCAGCGCCACCAGCAGCAGCGGCACGATCATCACTAGATAGCGCCCGTGCAGGTCATTGCCGAGCGCCATCAACCCGGCGACCAGCCCCACCGTGAGGATGACGACGTGAGCGACCAGCCACAGCGCCCTGCTGCGTTTGCTCGCCAGCACGATCACCAGCAGCACGCCGACGATCAGCACAATCAGCAGCAACAGCGTAATGGCGGGCAGCCCGCGCAGCGCCAGTGACCAGGGCACGACCCATAGCCCAGCCCAGATATTGCCGAGCAGCGGCAGCCCAATCTGCGGCGCGGACGTGATCGCGTTGTTAGCGGCTTGCAGCAGCACGTACCGACTGACGAAATACGGCAGCCACAGCACGCCCACGCCGACCTGCCCGGCGAGCCAGAGTCGCCAGTCGGGTTTGCGGCGCGCCAGCCAGACCAGCAGCGTCACCACGTTAAGCCAGATCGCGGTGACGGGACCCGTATTATGGGCATACAGCAGCGCCAGTTCGCCCAGCCACAGCGCGATCCACGCCGCGCGTGTCGGGCGGGTGATGATCCGCTGCCACGCCAGCGCGCAGATCACCACCAGCAGCGCCAGCAGCGTGTACATACGGGCTTCCTGCGCCGCCCACCACAGCGGTGACGAAGCTGCCGCCAGCAGCGCCGCGTACCATCCGGCGCGCGCCCCGGCGATGTGCCGCGCCAGTTGGTAGACCAGCGGTATCGTCAGGACGCCGACCAGCAGCGAGACATAGCGCAGCGCCAGCTCGCTCGCGCCGAAGCCGCGCGCCGCCACGTTGATCAGCAGATAGTACAGGGGCGGATTGGTCGCATCGGATTCCCAGGCGTCGATCAGCGTCGGCTGTTCTGCTGCGTATGCCGACCACCCCTCGTCGAACCAGATGCTTTGCGCCTTGATGCCCCCCAGCCGCGCGGCGGTCGCCAGCAGCAGAATGAGGACAAGCGGGGCAAATCGTCGTGTGCGCATGGGCTGAAATTAGCACAGCCGAGGAACAGCGTCAACAGGCAGTGGCGCGGCGCATCTCCAGCCTTTTCGTCACGGCGCGTCAACAACCTTACTTGCATGGGGGGTTTTAACAGCATTACAATGATAGAATACCGGATAGTCAGGGGGCATACGCGGTAGTTACATGAGCGACCAAGACAAACAGCCGTCCCAGGAAGCGCCGAAACCGAACATCCATGCGTCGGCTGATCCAACGACGCGACCTGTGCAGCCCGAGTCCGCATCTGCGCCCGCCGTACCACCCGAACCTGATCCTGCCGAGATTGGCAGACAAACCCTGTTCGTGAATACTGGACGCCCGACCGGACTCACCTGCCCGAAGTGCGGTCACGTCAACCGACCGGGCGTGCTGGTGTGCGAAAACTGCGGCACCCTGATGGTCAACGAAGAACAGGTGACCGGCACCAAACGCTTCGAGAGCGACCGACAGGAACCGGACTCTGACCCGAAGCGCAACACGTCGATTGAAACCACCGAGATGATCAGCGTCGCGGTCAGCACCGCCGGGACGGGCACATTCAGCGACGGCATGGTGCTGCGGCTCGAAGTCGAAGGTGCGCCAACGCCGCTGCTGCTCTCGCCCCAGTATGAAACGTCCATCGGGCGGCGCGACCCGGCAACCGGCACCCAGCCGGATGTCGACCTGAGCGCTTACTCCGGCTACCGGCTGGGCGTCAGCCGGAAACATGCCATCATCCGGCTGAACAACGAGCAGTTGGAAATCCTCGACCTGGGCAGCAGCAACGGCACGTCGGTCAATGGCGCGCGGTTGGTCGCCCACCAGCCTCACCCGCTGCGCGACGGCGACGAGATCAGGCTCGGCAAGATGATGATTCGGGTGCTGTTTCAGGCGCGCAACCGGCGCAAGTGAGTCATTGATACGTGGGGTCGAGCCTCAGGAGCCGAGCACCTGCTCGACTTCCGCCGCGGCTTTCTTGGTCGCGTACAGGACGTGGCTGAGGCGCGAGTTATTCTCCACCAGCACCGCCAGAGATGCGCGCCCCGCCGGGTAGACGACCATCACGCCCTCTTCGCCTTCCATCAGCAGGCGCTGAAGCTCGCCCTGCGCCAGCCGACCGAGCGTGCGCTCCGCCAGCCCGATCAGCGTAGCAGACATCGCTGCGACCTGCGGGCTGCTAGTGGGGTTTTCGTGTGGGTTTTCCTCATTGCCGGGCGGGAATGCCGCGACCAGCAGCCCGTCGATATTCACAATCACCGACGCCTTGACGCCATCGACGGCGACGTGTAGTGTCTTGAGAATACGCTCCAGGATTTCGCTGCGGTATTCCTGAACCATAAGCAGAGGACTCTTTTCACGTAACAATACAGGCAAGCGCGTTCAATCAACCAGTATAGCCCACAATGATAACGCGCTCCACAAAAGTTTCGCATCCACAGGCAAGAGTATGAAAAGTGTAAATCCACCTGTCTCGTCAGATGATGGCACAATCCGGCGGTTTCAGGTGCGGCGGGCGTCTTCCTCGGCAAAGGTCGCCAGCAGGTAGCGGTCGGCTTCGGAAAGCTGCGCCTTGAGCAGCAGATCGGGGCGATGACG
The DNA here is from genome assembly GCA_020848855.1 of Anaerolineae bacterium. The sequence continues at coordinate 8,188 of JADLHH010000580.1, forward strand.
CCAGGTACGGCGCAAGCCATCCTCGTGCCGCCAGCGCTCGATCTCGGCGTGATTGCCGTCCTGAAGCGGCTGTGGCACGGTCAGCCCGCGAAACTCGACCGGGCGGGTGTAATGCGCGCCTTCGAGGATGCCGTCAGCGTGGCTTTCGCGCTCCGCCCCGCCTTCCGCGCCCAGCACGCCAGGGATATGGCGCACGACCGCATCGACGATCACCATTGCCGGAAGCTCGCCGCCGGTCAGCACGTAATCGCCGATGCTGATCTCGTCGGTGACGACCAACTGGCGGGCGCGCTCGTCGATGCCTTCATAATGCCCGCACAGAATCACGAAGCGGTCGAGCGCCGCCAGCTCGACGGCGACCCGGTGTGTAAACTGCCGCCCGCCCGGCGACATCAGAATGACGGGCGCCGGTTCCGCCTGCGCCAGCACGCCTTCGACGGCGCGCACCAGCACATCGGCGCGCAGGATCATCCCCCCGCCGCCGCCGTAGGGCGTGTCGTCGACGGTGCGGTGGCGGTCGGTGGTGTAGTCGCGGATATCGTGCAGGCGCAGGTCGAGCAGATTCCGGTCGCGCGCCTTCCACAGCATACTTTCAGTCATCGGTCCGTCGAACATCGACGGGAACAGCGTCAGAATATCGATTCGCATTCGGTTCCCCTCCGCGCAGATATTGTAGCTTGCGCGTCGGCGCTATCAACCGGATAATTCAGGCTGGATGTCGTTGTGTGTAACCGAGGGCACGAATGACCGATTTGTCGATACCAATCTACACCGACGAGAGCGGCGTGATGCGCATCGATGGCAGCCGCGTCACGCTGGACACAATTATCGCCCGCTTCCATCAAGGCGATTCCCCCGAAGCCATTCACAAAGGCTTTTCGACCGTATCGCTGAGCGATATTTACGCTGTGATCGCCTATTATCTGGCGCACAGCGCAGAGCTTGACGCTTATTTGCAGCGCCGCGATGCTGAAGCTGAGCAACTGCGGCAGGAAGCGGAAGCGAACTACTCGCCTGAGACGAACACGCGTACCGCCTATTTTCGGAAACTGCTGGCGAAGAAACAGGGTGAGAATGCGTCTTGATCCGGCTGCTCGCTGACGAAAACTTCGATGGACGGATTCTCGATGGACTATACGCCCGGCTTCCGACGGTGGACATCATCCGCTCGGACAGGCACTTGACGAACTCGAAATCCTGATCGGCGCTGGTGAGCCGGGAGATTTCGAGAATCTGATCAGGTTTGTTCCAATGCGTTGAAGGACAGGCAGCATATGACCGAGCCGACTTACACCATCTGGATCAAAACGGGCGACGAGCCGCTGGGCGGCACGGATTCGAACG
>JADLHH010000581.1 GCA_020848855.1 Anaerolineae bacterium
CGGCATACGTGCGCGAACAGGGCTTAGGCGGGGTGATGTTCTGGGAGATCAGCCAAGACAGCGACGACGCGGCGCTGCTGGACGCGATCCGGGCGGGGCTGGGCGAATAAGAAATATCCTTCTACAACTAGGACTCGTATTCTTCAATAATTTGCTTGACCATTTGCTGACTGATGTCCTCACGTTCCGATTTGGCATAAGTCGTGAGTAGGATCAAGCGCTTTTCAGTTTTCAAATAATAGATTACGCGAAAACCGCCGCTCTTTCCTTTCGTCAAGTCGCTGCTTCTTATTCGCACTTTATACACCGGATAGCCAACGCCCTGAATTTGATCTCCGGGCAGTTCGCCGCGCATCAGTTGCTCAACAAAGGTGGAAATATCCGCTCTCAAGTGCCGGTATTTTTTGACTAAACGCTTCACGTCTTTTTTGAAACGATCGCTGTATTCTATCTCAATCGAGGGGTCATTCATCCTCTAGATCATCCCACAATGTGGCAATAGGATGCGTGCGACCTTCCATAGCGTCTGCCCAGCCTTCACGGAATAATTCCGCCGGATCCACAGCTTCATCATCAGACAGCGAATCTTCTTCTACCTGCACCGTTTTACGGATGCTGCGGCTGAGAAGCTCAAGCAGCGCGAGCTGCTCACCCAGCGTAAGCTGTTCAATCCGTTCCAGCAAATCAGGCGAAATCATTGCATTTATCCTTGTTCACACTTCAATAGCATTATAGCAGGGAAACAAAAGGGGCAGACCGTCGTGGTCTGCCCCTCGTTGTTTACGCCAGTTCGCGTTCTTCCGGCTGAAGCTCGGCTTCACGCTCACGCCGGAACTGCTGCGTGTACAGCCGGTAGTAGTGCCCGCGCGCCCGGATCAGGTCGGCGTGCGACCCCTGCTCGGAGATGCCGCCGTTCTCGATCACCAGGATGCGGTCGGCGCGGCGAATGGTCGATAGACGGTGGGCGATGATGAAGCTGGTGCGCCCTTCCATCAGCGTCTCCATGCCGCGCTGGATCAACGCCTCGGTCAGCGTATCGACCGAGCTGGTCGCCTCGTCCATGATGAAGATTTCCGGCTCGGCAAGCACCGCCCGCGCCAGACTGATCAACTGCTTCTGCCCGACCGACAGCAGGTTGCCGCCCTCGCCCACTTCCTCGTCGTAGCCTTCTTCCAGCGTGACGATGAAGTCGTGCGCGCCCGCCAGCTTCGCCGCCGCCTCGATTTCGGCGTCAGTCGCGTCCAGCTTGCCGTAGCGCAGGTTGTCGCGCACCGTGCCGCTGAACAGGTGCGGCGTTTGCAGCACCATGCCGATGCGCGACTGGATGGCGTGCTGGGTGAAGTCGGTGTAGTCGCGCCCGCCGATGGCGATGCGTCCGCCGCGCGGCTCGAAAAAGCGGCAGATCAGGTTGACGACGGTCGATTTGCCCGCGCCGGTGGGACCGACGAGCGCAATCGTCTCGCCACGTTTGACCAGCAGGTTGAAATTCACCAGCACCGGCTTATCGACCTCGTCGTCGTAATAGAAGTTCACATCCTCGAAGGCGATATCGCCACTGATCGTGCCGGGGTCGTAGGCTTCGGGTTTATCGACCACTTCCGACCTGGCGTCCATAAGCGAGAACGTGCGCTCGGCGGACGCAATGGCGTACTGCATCGACGCGAACACGCGGGCGAGGTCCTGCACGGGCCAGAGCATAAAGGTGATGTACGAAACGAACGCCTGAATCGCGCCGATGGTCATCGCCCCGGCTTCAACCTGCAAGCCGCCAAAGTAGACAATGCCGCCCAGCGCCATCGCCGCGATGATCTGCACGGCGGGCAGGAACAGCGCCGAGAGCCACGCCGCGCGGTACGAAGCGTGGAACATGTTCTCGGTGAGTTCGCCGAACTCGTTCAGGTTGCGAGCTTCGCGCCCCAGCGCCTTGACGACGCGCACGCCGGTAATGTTCTCGTTGTACGCCCCGGTGATACGCGAATTCGCCTTGCGGGCGATGCGGTACTCGACCATGATGCGCTTCTGAAACCAGCTTGCGATCAGCACCAGCACCGGGACGATGAAAAAGACCACCAGCGCCAACTGCCAGTTGAGCGTGAACATGAAGATCAGCGCGGTGGTGATGTTGATCACCGCCCACACCACGTCGAGGATGCCCCACGTCACCAGGTCGGCGATGCGGTCGGTGTCGGACGTGAGGCGCGACATGATCCAGCCGACGGGCGTGCGGTTGTAGTAGCTCAGCGACAGTTCCTGCAGGTGCTCGAACATCGTCTTGCGCATGTCGTACTGGACTTTGTGCCCCAGCACGCCCGCCAGATAGATGAAGCCGAACACGAAGCACGACTGGACGACCACCAGCACCGCGAACAGCACGCCGATGTGCAGCAGCGCGTCGGGGTTGTTGACGGTGATGCCCTCGTCGACGATGCGCTTGCCCAGATAGGTGAAGTACGAGCCGACAGTTGACACGACCGCGACGCACAGGATGAAGCCCGCCGCCATTCGCCAGTGGGGCTTGATCTGCGCCAGGATGCGGAGCAGCGTCCTGCCGTTAAAGCTCGTTTTGAATTCTTCTTCTTCGTAGCCGTAGTTAGACACTGGCTATTTCCTTTTCCAGTTCGGTTTCGATTCGCGCCTGCAAATCGTAAATCTGCTGGTAAATGCCGGGCTGGTTGACGAGCGTGTCATGCGTACCGCGCTGCACGATCTCGCCCTTGTCCAGCACCAGAATCAGGTCGGCATCCATCACGCTCTGAATACGGTGGGCAATGATGAAGGTCGTCCGGCGCGACATTAGCCGGTAGAGCGCCTGACGGATGTTCGCCTCGGTTTCGGTATCCACCGACGATGTCGAGTCGTCGAAGATCAGAATCGGCGGGTTCTTGAGCAGGGTGCGGGCAATCGCCACGCGCTGCTTCTGCCCGCCGGAGAGCGTCACACCGCGCTCGCCGACGATGGTCTTGTAGCCTTCGGGAAACGACAGGATCACGTCGTGAACGTCTGCCGCCCGCGCTGCCGCTTCGACCTCGGCGTCGGTCACGTCGCGCCCGACACCGTAGCTGATATTTTCCCGAATCGACCGCGAGAACAGGAACGGCTCCTGCTCGACAATGCCGATGTTCGCCCGCAGCAGCTCGCGCGAGATGTCCTTGATGTCGATGCCGTCGAGCGTGATTTTGCCGCCGGTGTACTCGTAGAAGCGTGGCAGCAGGTTGACCAGCGAAGTCTTGCCGGAACCGGTCGAACCCAGCAGCGCGACCGACTGCCCCGGCTCGACGCGGAAGCTGATGTCACGCAGCACGTCAGCGCCTTCTTCGTAGGCGAAGCACACGTCGTCAAAGACGACTTCGCCGCGCAGCCTGTGCGGCATCTCGCGCAGCCCAACCGTCAGCGGCTCACGGTCTTCGCGAATGATGTCGGTGACACGCTCGTAAGAGACCAGACCGGTTGACGCCTGCACGATGATGCGTCCCAAGCCGCGCATCGGCTCGATAATCCAGATGATCATGCCGACGTATGCCAGATACGTGCCGAGCGTGAGCGAGCCGTTGATAACCATCAGCGCGCCGATAACGTAGCCCGTCAGCATCTGCAGCCCGGTCATGATGTCGGTGACGGGCCAGTACAGCGCGTGCATGAGCAGCAAGCGGACACCCAGACGGTAACGCTGCTGGTTTTCGCCACCGAATTTCTCAATCTCATAGGTCTGCCGGGCGAACGCCTTGACGACGCGCACGCCGCTCAGGTTCTCCTGCAGCGTGGTCGACAGGCGCGCGTCCTGTTCCTGAAACTGCTCGTAACGTTTCGAGACGGCACGGAAGAAGAACACCGACGCGACGATCACGAACGGCACGACGATCACCGAG
>JADLHH010000582.1 GCA_020848855.1 Anaerolineae bacterium
CATCCGGTAGGTCCCGGCGAGGTCGGACGACGCGCATCGCGTGTCGTCCGGCCAGCAGCGGATCGAGTACGCCACGCCCAGCAAGGCTGCGTTATGGCCAATGAAAATCTGCAGGCCGGCCTGGGTCGGAAACTCGGTTCGTTTCTGAACGACCGCAGGGCCCGAGATGCTGTCTACCAGGCTCTCACGATCTGCTTCGTCATGCTCGGCGCATGGTGGATCGTCGACAACACCGTGACCAACCTCACCCGTTCGAATACCGTCTCCGGCTACGGCTTCCTGAACGGCCGCGCCGGTTTCGAGATCAGCGAGAAACTGATCAGCTATTCGAGCGACTCCAGCTACGCTCGCGCATTGCTGGTCGGACTCCTGAACACGGTCCTAATCGCCGTTACGGGCATTGTTACCGCGACTGTCGTCGGCTTCCTGATCGCGCTCGGGCGCCTGTCATCCAACTGGCTGGTGAGCAGGCTGTGCACCATCTACGTGGAGCTGTTTCGCAACACCCCCGCGCTGCTGGTCATATTCATCTGGTATTCCGGCGTTCTCACGCTGCTTCCGCAGCCACGCGATTCGCTGACTCTGCCCTTCGGAGCGCTGCTCAACAACCGCGGCCTGGCGGTCCCAAGCCCTGTCTGGCTGGAGGGATCCTGGGTCGTCTTTGCGGCTCTGGCGCTGTCGATCGTGCTGGTGGTCACCCTGAAATCCCGGTCGACACGCCGCCAGGCGCTGACGGGACGTCGGTTTCCCGTTCTGTGGCCATCGGTCGCCCTTCTGATCGCCCTCCCGGCGGCCGCCTTTGTGGCGAGCGGAGCTCCGGTCACCTTCGACGTCCCTGTCGCAACGCGCTTCAATGTCACAGGGGGAAGCACGCTTTCGCCGGAGTTCGTCGCATTGTATCTCGCGCTCTCGCTCTATACGGCCGCGTTCATCGCCGAGATCATCCGGGCGGGCATCCAAGGCGTCGCCAAGGGCCAATCCGAAGCCGCGCACGCGCTCGGGCTTCGCCCCGGAACTACCAAGCGCCTGGTCGTCGTTCCCCAGGCGCTCCGCATCATCATCCCGCCCCTGACGAGCCAGTATCTGAACCTTACGAAGAATTCGTCGCTCGGCGTGGCGATCGGGTTTCCGGAACTCGTCTCGACCGGCGGAACGATGATGAATCAGACAGGTCAGGCGATCGAGATCGTGTCGATCTGGCTGGTCGTCTTTCTCGGAACCAGCCTCGCGACATCGGCCTGCATGAACGCGCTCAATCGAAAAATCGCGTTGGTGGAGAGATGATCTGATGCGCACGCCGCCCCATGACGCCGGATTCGTCCGCACCGAGATGATCGCCGCCCAGGCTGCGCCGCCGAGAGATCGGAGCGTGACGAACTGGATCAGGTCCAATCTGTTCCGAACGCCGGGCAGCGCCGTGATGACATGCCTGGCGCTCGCGCTGATCGTGTGGGCGGCACCGGGCATGGTCCGCTGGCTCTTCATCGATGCGGTATGGATCGGTACCGACCGCACCTACTGCGCCACCGTCGCGCAGGGCGGCATCCAGCCGGAAGGGTGGAGCGGCGCCTGCTGGGCCTTCGTCCGCGACCGCTTCCAGCAGTTCATCTTCGGCCGCTACCCGATTGAGGAGCGCTGGCGGCCGATGCTGGTCGCAATCGTCTTCGTCGCGCTGCTGGCGCCTATGCTGATGCTCTCCGCGCCGAGAAAGGGCCTGAATGCGCTTCTGCTGATGGTCGCATTTCCGATCTTCGCGTTCGTGCTCCTCAAGGGCGGCCTGTTCGGTCTGGCAAGCGTTCACACCGCCCTGTGGGGCGGTTTGATGGTCACCCTCATTCTCTCCTTCGTCGGCATCGGCGCATCGCTTCCCTTCGGGATCCTGCTGGCGCTCGGGCGCAGATCGCAGCTCCCCGCGATCCGCACGGTCTGCATCGTGTTCATCGAGGTCGTACGCGGCGTGCCGCTGATCACGATCCTGTTCATGGCGAACTTCATGCTGCCCTTGTTCCTGCCCACAGGCTGGACCATCGACAATTTTCTGAGGGCGCTCGTCGGCATCACGCTCTTCTCGTCGGCCTACATGGCCGAGGTCATTCGCGGAGGCCTGCAGGCAATTCCGAAGGGGCAGTACGAAGGAGCGGCGTCGCTCGGCCTCACCTACTGGCGGACGACCTGGTTGATCATCTTGCCGCAAGCGATCAAGCTGGTCATTCCCGGGATCGTCAACACCTTCATCGGCCTCTTCAAGGACACGTCGCTCGTCTCCATCATCGGAATGTTCGATCTGCTGGGCATCGTCAGGCTCAACATGACCGACGCTTCGTGGGTCACGCCGGTCACTCCGCTGACGGGGCTGCTGTTCGCCGGCCTCGTATTCTGGATCTTCTGCTTCGGAATGTCGCGCTATTCGCGCGTGGTGGAAAGGCGCCTCGACACCGGGCTCGACCGCGGCAAATCAACGGCGACCTGAAAGCAGGGCGACAGAGAAGCGCGCCGGACGTCCGTCCGTCCCGCGCACCTCATCAGCCCTCGCAGGCTAGCAGGCGTTCACGCATGTCGCCGACATCGAAGACGCCCTCGACGCCGATGACGACGATCTCGGATTGGTCGGGGCAGGCCAGGTTGGTATCTTTGGACAGGGCCCATCGTCGTCCCGTCGCCTGCAGCACCGCGGCGCGGGACGGGTTCGAGGACAGCCGCACGATCCCTTTCGCGCGCAGGACGCCCGACGGCAGATTCTCTACCAGGTCGCAGAGTCTGCGCTCGATGATGGGGCGCTGCGTGGCGAAGACGAGCGATGCGAACTTCGCAGGCCCTGTTGTGTCGAGCGCCTGGGCGGTGAGCCGCGATCTCTCCGGAAGACCCAGAATGACCGCGGCCGGAACCTCGGCGTAGCTCGCCTCGAGGCGCCGCGCCCGTGGCGCCGCATCCTCCAGCCAATCGTGCATTTCCCGGACCTTGGCAGGTCCGGCCATGTCGGTCTTGTTGAGGATTATGAGATCCGCCGACGCGGCCTGGCGTGCGACGAGTTGGGCGACCGCCGGGGTCTGCGCCGCCGCCGGGCCGGCGTCGGCGTCCACGACGCAGACGATCCCGTTGAACGACAGCGCCTCGTGGCTCAGCGCGACATGGATGATTCCCTCCGGCTCGGCGACGCCGCTGGCTTCCAGGACGATGTGCTCCGGCGGATCGGCACGGCCTGTCAATTCGATCAGCGTGCGCGTCAGCCCGCTGCTCAGCGTGCAGCACACGCATCCGTTCGCCAGATCGATCGTGTCGACATGGCGGTCGCGGATCAGGGCCGCATCGATGTTGACCGCGCCGAAATCGTTGACGATCACTGCGATGCGGACGCCGTGCGGCTCCGTGATCAGCCTCTTGATGAGGGTGGTCTTTCCAGCGCCCAGAAACCCGGTGATCAGCGTGAAGGGCAGGCTGCCGCGCGGCTTCGACGGCGATCCCGATACGAGGCTCGACGCCTGCCCGATGCCGATGAGCATCTGCCAGGCGTCCGCCATCCGGTCACGCGTATCGGTGTGAGGAGGGTTCGCAACCGG
>JADLHH010000583.1 GCA_020848855.1 Anaerolineae bacterium
CACCGCGTCGAAGGCAATCGCCGTGAAGGTCTGTTCGCCCAGCCCGGTAATCGTCGCTTCCGTCGTGAAGGGCCAGTTCACGTCCGAGCCAAGTAGTTCGTCATTGCGGTAGAACTCCACGCGCTCGACGCGCAGGTTGTCTTCCGCCAGCGCTTCCAGCGAAATGCTCTGGTCGGCGGGCCAGCGGTAAATTTTGCCCGGTTCCAGTGAACCGAGCGTAACTGTTGGCGGCACATTGTCCACCGTCACCTGCACCGCGTCGCTCTGGCGCTGGTTGTCTTCCAGCACCACCGCCAACCGCAGGCTGTACAGCCCGTCCAGCCCGGTCGTGTTCCACGTGCCCACGCTCGTGCCGCGCTCGTAGGTCGTCTGCTGACCGCCAATCGTGAACCACTGCGTCGGGTTCAAGCCCTGCCCGTATTCCAGTTGGAAGAAGCGCATCTGGCTCGTGTCGATGTCCGCGAACACGTCTACGCTGCCACCGACATAATCGAACAAGGCGGGGCGCTGAATTTGCACCGTTTCGAACACGCGCGCGCTGCTCACGTTGTCGTAGTCGGTCGGCGGCAGCGGCTGCTGGTTCGCCACCCACCAGTCGGTCGCGCTGCCGGAAGGCGGCACGAAAAACCGCGCTTCCGTTTTCAGTTCCGGCGGCGTGTTCACGGTCGCGCGCTGCCCCGTCTGGCTGTTGATTTCGACCAACTGCCAGTAAGTATCCGTCGCAAGCGGTTGCGTGCCCTCGAGGAAAATTTCCGTATGCACCGGGCAGACCGAGTTCGGCTGCATCCCCGAAACGTCGCACACCAACGCATCCACGACCGTATCCGGGCGTTCCCAGCCCGTTTCCGGCAGCCCCGCCCGCGCGTGGACGTATTCCATTAGCGCGCGCCACACCGGGGCAGCCCCGTCCACGCCGAAGCCTGTCAGCGAGGTCGGCGTACCATCTTCGCGGTCGAGCGCCACGCTCACCACATACTGCGGCGAATAGCCGACCGTCCATGCATCGGCGTGGTCGCTGCTCAAGCCATTCACCACCGCGCCGGGGCGCGACAGGTCGAGCGCGCTCCCCTGCCCAAGCACCGACCAGCGCGTTTCCTGGTCTGCCAGCACGTCGTTGATCACATAGGCAATATTATCCTTAAGCAGCGGTGTACACACTTCCAGTGTCCCGCAAATCGCCGCTTCTTCCTGGTCATACTGCCACAGGATGTTGCCCTGCGCGTCCTGAATTTCGTAGATCGCCACCGGGTCGCGGGCGCGGAAGCCGCGTGCCAACGGCTGCACCTGCACCCCGCGTATATCGCCCAGCGTGGCGAATACCGAGTAGGAGTATGCCATATCCAGCGTCGAAACCTGCCCGCCGCGTTCGAGCAGCATCAGGTCGTAGCTGTTCTCGTCAAGGCTGTTCAGCCCAAGCTGGTGCGCCGTTTGCAGAATGCTGTTCATGCCCTGCCGGTAAGCGATGTCTGCTGCTGGTGGCAGCAGCCCCGCGCCCATCGCGTTTCGCAGGTTCATCGGTCCGCGAAACCTGCCGTCCGGGTTGCTGACCGTGTAAATCAGCCCTTCTTCCGAGCCGGGAAACTGGTTCGGAATGTCGAAGACCATCGTCGCAGGCGTATAGGGTGCCGCCGGATCAATGAACGCGCTCAGGTAGACGAACGGCAGCAGCGACGGACCGGGCTGGTAATGCGTGTCGGTCGCCGCCCCCACCATGCTCTTAATCGCCCCGGTTGTCACGTCCAGAATGACCAGCGACCCGTTATCGGGCGGCGCGTCGCCTGTGTTGCCGCGCAGGGGCGGCAGATAGCCCGCCGCAGGGCAGTTCCCCGGCGCGGTCGTGCCTTCCAGCCGCGCCAACTGCGATTGCAGCACGCAGACCGACTGGTTGTACAGGTCAAGGTCGAGCGTCGTCGTAATCTTCAGGCTGCCGCGCGCGATCATCTGTGCGCCGTTGTAGCCCAAATCGTTGAGAATACGTTCCGCCTGCTCCCGCGCATACACCGTGAACTCTGGCGCTATCGGCGCGAGGTAGTTCCCCCGGCTGATCGGCGTCACTAGCGCGTCCGCCGCTTCAAAGTTCTCCTGCGTCACCATCTCGTAGTTCCGCATCGAACGTAACAGGTCGGACTGCCTGCCCCGCGCTGCCGTTTCGTTGCTGAACGGGTTGTACTGTGGCGCGGTCGGTATCGCCGCCAGCAGCGCCGCCTCGTCCAGCGTCAAATCGACGGCGCGCTTGTTCAGGTAAATCTGCGCCGCCGCTTCGATGCCATAGGCTTCGTTGCCGTAGAAGTTGGTGTTCAAATGCCATTCGAGCAGTTGCCGGGGCGTATAACGGCGGCTCAGTTCCGCCACCAGCGCGATCTCGCGCCCGCGTGCGTCGTTCAGCCCGCTGGCAGCGCCGTTGCTCGTATCGCTCAGCGGCGCGATCACACCGCGCACCAGCCGCCCGGTGATCGTTGCATCCGGTGGCAGCGTGCCGATCAGCGTGTTTCGCCACAGGTCGACCACCGTTTGCAGCGGGTTGAAGGCAGAACGCGCCAGAAAATTCGGGTCTTCCGCTGCCAGCGTCGCGGAAAGCACATAGGGCGGCAGCGTATCAATCGCCACCCACGCTTCATTGTCCGCCAGCGGGTTTTGCAGCCGGTAGACCAGCGACGCGCCGCTGCTATCGTAAAACTCGGTCGGGGCAGCGCCGCTGGCAGGGGTTTCGCCGGGAGCAGGCACGTTCTGCACCGCTTCCAGATAAAGCGCCGCCGCGCCTCCCAGCGCCGCGCCACCCGGCAGCACCACGAGCAGCAGCAGCGCCACACTGACGAGCGTCGTCCATATGCGGCGGCGCGTCTGCCGCTGTGCTCGCCGCTCCTGCCGTTTATGCCGCCGCCGCACGACCTGCGTTACCGATGCCACAGACGATCCTCGAATGAACAGTTTTCCAGAGAAATTTTAGCGGTTTAGCATCGCCGCGACAGCCTGTGCGGTCGCGCCCGGTCCCGGCAGTTTTTCCTGCCACAACGTCCCCACGTGAACGCTCAGCCCCGGCAGTAACGGTGTTTGATAATTCCCGTCGGCGTCTTCCATCTGCCGGATGAAAATTCCTTCGTCGTTGCGGCGGTAAAACAGTGCCTCGGCAC
>JADLHH010000584.1 GCA_020848855.1 Anaerolineae bacterium
CTCCCAGCCACTCCGTCGCCGATTCGGGCAGGCTGGCGAGCGGCGCGCGCTTGACCGTGCAGTCCGGCAGCGCGGCAAGGAACGACGTGCCGTAGCTCTTGGTGATCACCCGCGAGTCGAAGATGGCGACGATCCCTCGGTCGCTGCGCGAGCGAATCAGCCGCCCGAACCCCTGCCGGAAGCGCAGGATCGCGTCGGGCAGCGTGTAATCGTTGAACGAGTCGGTGTATGTTTCGGCGCGGGCGGCGAACACCGGGTCGGTCGGCACCGAGAAGGGCAGGCGGACGATCACCAGCGCGCTCAGGCTGTCGCCGGGGATGTCCACGCCTTCCCAGAAGCTGCGCGTCCCCAGCAGGATTGCCCGTTCCGACGTTTTGAAGCCGTCGAGCAGGCTTTGCCGGCTGCTTCCGTCGCTCTGGTCGTAGACCGTAATGTTGCCGAGCGCCAGCCGGGGCGTGATCGCCTGGGCGGTCTGGCGCAGGTGGGCGTAGCTGGTGAACAACCCCAGCACCCGCCCGTTGAGTGCGGCGGTCAGTTCGATCAACCCACGCTCGACCGCCTGCTGGTATTTGTAGCGGTCGTTCGGGTCGGGCATGTCGGTCGGGATGTAAAGCAGCGTCGAATCGCGGTAGTTGAACGGCGACCCGACTTCGACGGCTTCGATGTCGCCGGCGTTCAGCCGCTCGCGGATGTACTCGAAGCTGCGATTCGTTTGCAGTGTCGCGCTGGTCATCACCACCGACGACTTGGCGCGCCACAGATATTCCTCGACCAGCGGTCCAACGTGCAGCGGCGCGCTGTTTACGGCGAGGTATTCGCTGTCCTGCCCGGCGCTGATCCAGTAGATGGTGTTGGCGTTGGGCGTGTTGGCGAAGTTGTTCAACTGCACCTGCGCCTCTTCCAGATGCCGCGACGCCGCCTCGGTGCTGCTGACCAGCTCCTCGTAATTGGGGATTTCGTAGGGTTCCAGCCGCGTCAGCGCGACGGCGAGGTGATGCATGGCTTCGCCCAGCACCTCGAAGAACGGGTGGAGCGTATTCCACGCGGCTTGCACGTCCGAAAAGCTCGGACGCGCCCGGACTGCATCCACTACCCGCACCTGGATCAGATACTCGTTGCGCGGCACATTCAAATCTGCCAGCAGCGACCGCAGCGAGGCGAACAGCCGGTTGACGTGGACTTCCATCGCGCCGGTCGCGTCGCTGATGTTCTCGATGTACGCGGTCAGCCGCCTGATTTCCTTGTCGGGGGCGTTGGCGGTGATGCTGGTCAGCAGGCTGCCGAGCAAGCCGCGCCTCGGTCCGCCCAGGTCGGCAAGCTGCCGCCGCAGCGTCCCGGCGTCCAGCCGGAAGCTCAAGCCGTTGGTGGTCGCTTCTTCGAGGTGATGCGCCTCGTCGATAATCAGGTAACGAAATTCGGGCAGCACGCGGTTTTCCATCGCCGCGTCCGAAATCAGCAGCGCGTGGTTGACGACCAGCACGCGCGCCGCTTCCGCCGCCTTGCGCGCCTTGTAGAACGGGCACGATCCTTCCATCACCGCCTGGCACCGACCGAGCGTGCAACCCTCGTCTTCGGCGCTGAGCCGCTGCCACGTCAGGTTTTCCTCGGTGCCGCGCAGCGAAATTTCGCCTTTGTCCCCGGTCTGGCTTTCCAGCAGCCACACGAGAATCTTCGACAGCGTCCGCAGCTCGTCGACGCTTGTGGGGCGGCGGCGGCGGACGGCTTGCAGGCGGCGCGGGCACAGGTAATTCGCCCGCCCCTTCATCACCGACGCCGAAAAGCGCAGGTCGAGCGCGTCGCGCAGCGTCGGGATATCCTTGTCGATCAACTGTTCCTGCAGGTTGATGGTGTTGGTCGAAATCACCACCCGCTCGTTGTTCTGCTGCGCCCACAGCACCGCCGGCACGAGGTACGCCAGCGACTTGCCCGTGCCCGTGCCCGCCTCGATCATCAGGTGCTGCGCGTTGTTGAAGGCGTTGCCGACCGTCTGCGCCATGTCGACCTGCTGCGAGCGGTACTCGTAGCCCGGCAGACGGGATGCCAGCAAGCCACCTTCGTCAATAATGACGGCGATCTGTTCCTGATCGATTGGCTCGGTGTTTTCGTTCGGGCGCAGCGGCTTACGCTCGGTGCGATCTGGCGCGAACAGCGCTTCGCCACGTTCGTCGTCTTCGGGCACGCGCTCGCGCAGCGCCGCCTGGAATACCGGCAGCCCGTCCCAGCGCAAGCCCTGCGCCGCTTCGGTGATCTCGCGCAGCGTCGCGTAGGGCAGCGCCAGCGCCTTCTGCCACAGCACCCAGTACAGGTAGGCAGTCGCTTTGGCGTCGTACAGGGCGCGGTGCGCGCTGCCAATGTCGAAGCCGAACAGGCTGGTCAGGCTGGTGAGGTTGTAGCGCGGCGCGCGCGGCAGCAGCACCGATGCCAGTTCGTATGTGTCGGTGCGCAGGTTGTTTTGCAGCACGCCCTGCCTGTACAGAAAGCTGGCGTCGAAGCCGACATTGTGCGCCATCCAGGGCGCGTCGCCCACGAATGCCAGCAGTTTGGGCAGCACCGCCTGAATTGACGGCGCGCCCACCAGGTCTTCGTTGCGGATGCCGGTGAGCGACGTGATCAGCGTCGGCAGCGAACGCCCTGGGTCGACAAATGTCTGGAACTCATCGACGACCGCGCCATCGACAAAACGCACCGCGCCAATTTCGATGATTTCGTCGCGCGTAGAATCGAGTCCAGTCGTCTCAAGGTCTATGGCGACGAGTTCGCCACGCATTGTTGCTCCGTTCTGTGCGGTACGTCGGGGTAGGTGGATCGATCAGGGCAGTATAGCACAAAAGTCTGTAGTGGGTTCTTGTAGGGGCACGACATGTCGTGCCCCTGCGATGGGCAATTGTCCTGAGGTTAGCTGCTCGCGGTCGCTTCGGGCGTGACTTCCGGCGTCGCTTCGGCGGCGCGGGCGGCGGCTTCCGCTGCATCGACGGCTGCCTGTGCGTACGTCCGCTGCAGCCAGTCACGCAGGTTCGGCAGGTCGGCAAACGCGATGCCGGTGAAGCCGCTGCTGGCGAGCAGGCTGTAGTTGGCGTCGCTGGCGAGATACCACAGCAGCGACTGGACTTCCTGCCGCGCCATCGAGATGCGGTTGACGATCAGGTTCAGCGGGCGCACCAGCGGTTACGTCACATCGTTGATGCTCGTCGCCGACGGCATGACGCAGCCGCCGCTCGCGTCGACCGCGAGAAGCTGGGCGTTCGCCTGCACGTCCGCCGCGAGCGACTGGTAATCCAGCCAGTTCATGTAGGTGATGCCGCCCTCGACGTTGCCAACCGCCGTGACGCGGTACGCCGGGCTGGTGCGCGATTCAGCGAGGTCTTCGCGGGTCGGCACGTTCTGCCCGGATGCCAGCAGCATCAGCACGTCGCCGGTGCTGTCGCTGTTCGGCAGCCCCAGCAGCGAAATCGGCAGGTCGGGGAAGCTGGCGTTCACCTGATTCCAGTTGGTGATCGTCCCGGCGGAAGCTGCCGACCAGACGCTGGCAATTTCCCCGGTCGTCAGACAGGTCATGAAATCGCCATTGCCGACCAGCACGACGGCTTCGCCGCCGAGGTGGATCGTCTCGGTGGGGATGTTGTTGGCGGCGCAGTTGTTCTGCTGGTCAGCGTCCAGCGGGTTAAACGCCGTGATCACATCGACTTCGCCATTGCACAACTGGCGAATACCATCCGGCTCGCCGGCGAACGTCTGGTTGAGCGTGACGCCGGGGTTCTGCTGCACGAATGCGCCCGTGACCGCCGTCAGGTAGTCCGAGCCGGTGGCTGCGCCGGAGATGGCGATCAAGCCGACCAGATTCGTCGGGATGCTGAATTCGGTCACGTCCTTGCTGAACTGCCGCCCGGTCGTGACGTTAGCCAGGATGCTGCTGTCGGTGCTGTAGATGGCTTCGGTCGGTGCGACAAAACCCTGCGCCGCGACTGTCGCCGCAGCGTCCGCCCCGACGGCGGCGGCGATCAGCGGCTGAGTCGCTTCCAGCGCGGCGCTGTTGACGTACACATAGAAGGGATAGGCTGCCTGGTACGTGCGCCCGATGGCGTTCTCGACCGACGGTGAAGCGCAGCCGGCAGTTGTCGTGCTCAGGTCGAGGATTTTAACCGTCTCGCCCGCCGCCAGCGCCGCCGGCAGGCGGACGACGCCGAGCGCGCCGTCGGCTGCCGCCACCGCGTCGATGATCGCGCTGTCGCTGTCGAGCGTGTTCAGGTCGCCGCGCAAGCCGACGCCTTCGACCACGCTGTCGAGCAGGGCGTACGGTGTCGTGTTATCCGTCGGGACGTATAGGCTGAGCGGCACGTCGGCGTTTTCAACGCTGACTTCGTTCCATTTGGTGACGGTGCTGCTCGGCGCGAAGATCGTATCAAGCTGGCTGCTCGTCAGGCACTGCCCAAAGTCGGAAGCGGGATTGGCGACGACCGCCATGATGTCGTAACCGACTACAAATTCCAGAAAGCTGACCGAATTCTCGTTGCAGTTGTTTTCTTCCGTCGCGGTGATGGTGCGGGTCGCGGACGTGATATCCGCCTCGCCCGCGCAGAGCGCCGCGAAGCCGTCGTTGGTTCCGGTCACGTTCAGGTTGATGCTGACGCCAGCCTCGGACGCAAACGCCTGGATCAACGGCGCGGGAATGCCTGATCCGACGACGGAAATTTCTCCCTGTCCGAATACCAGGAGGGGGTGTATGACGAGCGTAATTAGGATGAGCATCCCAACTCGACGTTGGAGAGAACTCATTGTTGATGCTCCTTCGGTAATGGTTGGCGTATAATAGGGTGATTGTACCTTTGCGTACTTAATTGTCCAGACGCACTTTCCACAGGCAGACCCGATGCAGGCTGATCAGCAAACGCTTTACGATCTCGTTGGCGGTGAGGTGACATTCCGCCGTCTGGTCGATGTGTTTTACGCCCAAGTGGAAGCCGACCCGGTGCTGCGTCCGATGTTCCCCGCCGACCTCGAAGCCGGCAAGCATTGGCA
>JADLHH010000585.1 GCA_020848855.1 Anaerolineae bacterium
CCGCAGCCGCACCAGCCAGCCGGTCGGCGTCGGCTTGGTGCTCGGTTCGGGCATGGGCGTGCTGGCAGATCAACTCGAAGATCGCACGGTCATTCCGTATGCCGATATCCCCGGTTGGCCCCGTTCGACCGTGCATGGGCACGCCGGGCAGTTGGTGATCGGCACGCTGGAAGGCTGCCGGGTCATCACCCAGCAGGGGCGAGCACATTTCTACGAAGGCTATACCATGCAGCAGGTGACGTTCCCGATCCGCGTGATGCGCGAACTCGGCGTCACCACGCTGATTCTGACCAACGCCGCCGGTGGCTTGAACCACGCATATCGCGTCGGCGACGTGATGATGCTCAACGACCACATCAATTTCGTCGGCATGGCGGGGCACAACCCGCTGATCGGTCCGAATGACGATTCGCTGGGTGAACGCTTCGTCGGCATGGGGCACGCCTATGATACCGACCTGCGAAACCTCACCCGGCAGGCGGCGCAGGATGCCGGGCTGATGCTGCACGAAGGCGTGTATGCTGCCGTCGCGGGTCCGTCGTTCGAGACGCCGGCGGAAGTGCGGGCGCTGCGTATCCTCGGCGCGGACGCGGTCGGGATGTCGACCGTTCACGAGGTGCTGGTGGCGCGTCACGGCGGGATGCGCGTGCTGGCATTTTCGGGTATCACCAATCAGTCGATTGACGTGCTGGAAAGCGCCGCCGAGACCAACCATGAAGAAGTGCTGGAAGCAGGCACGATCCTGATCCCGAAACTGACGACCCTGCTGCGCGGAGTTGTGCGGAAGCTGGCATGATCACCGGGCTGGTATTCCTGATCGAGCAGGTGGCGACCGGGCTGTACATCGTGATCGCCGTCGCGCTGGTGCTGGCGGCGCGCGCCTGGCTTCGGGCGAGCAGCGCGTATCGTGGCACGTATTTCGAGCTGGAGCGCGACATCGCTCGCTACCGACGCGGCAACGCCTTCACGGCGCTGGTGCTGCTGGTCGAATTCGCGCTGGTTGTCGTCGGCTTGCAGCGTGTGGTTGCGCCGACGCTGCGCGAGACGATGGTCAACCAGCCGCAGCGACAACTGGCGCTGGTCAGCGATGGTCAGTTCCGCACGCCGATTCCGCCGACCTTCAGCGCGTCGGTGATCGACCCCAGCGGCGTGCAGTTGGGTGAAGTCGACCCGGCGCAGCAGATTCAGGCGACGCCGACGCTGACCCCGACGCCGGTCGGGACGATTGTGGCGAACGCACCGGCGGCGCAGTGCAGTTCGCCGGATGCTCAGCTTCAGATTCCCGCCAACGGGATGATCGTATTTGAGCCGATTACGGTCGTCGGCATCGCCACGACCGAGAATTTCGCATTCTATCGCTTTGAACTGAGAGGAGAATCGACCTCAGGGAACTTCGCCACCATTGGCGTGGATGGGACGCAGCCGATGACGCAGATGGGCGAACTGGGGCAGTTCGTGCCCAGCTTCTACGTGCCGGGTGAATACCAGTTCCGCGTGTCAGTGTTCGACACCACCAGCGCGCTGCGCGCCTCCTGCACGGTGACGATCTACATCAGCGAGCCAATCCCGACCCCGACGCCGCTCGGCACAGCGGCGCCGCCATGACGCCGACGCTGGCGGTCGTCGGCGCCGGGAAAGTCGGCGCGGTGCTGGCGCGTCTGCTATACGCGCGCGGCTACAGGATTGCGACGGTTTACAGCCGAACCTACAGCCATGCCGCCGCGCTGGCGGGTCAGGTGGGGGCGCGCGCGGTCGAGCAGCCTGCTGACGTGCGTGGCGATCTCGCGCTGCTGACCGTGCCGGACGATGCTATCGCAGCAACGGCGGCGGCGCTGGCGGGTTTTAGTGGCAAGGCAGCGGTGCATACCTCCGGCGCGCGTGACGCGACCGCACTTGTGTCGCTGGCGGAGCGCGGCGTGCAGGTCGGCGGGCTGCATCCGGTATACCCGTTCACCGATGTCGAAAGCGCGGTTGCCGGACTGCCGGGCGCTGCCTTCGGGATAGAAGCGGACGACGAGCCGCTGCTTGGCTGGCTGCGCGGCGTCGTGGCGGCGCTGGACGGGCAGGTGATGATGATCCCGTCCGGCGGGAAGTCGCTCTATCACGCGGCGATGGTGCTGACGAGCAACTACACCGTGACGCTCTACGCGGTGGCGGAATTGCTGCTGGTAGGGCTTGGCGTGGACAAATCCGCCGCCGATCATGCGCTCGATTCGCTGCTGGCGGGAACGGTCGAAAACCTGCGGGTACAGGGGGTCCCGGACGCCCTGCCGGGACCGCTGGTGCGGTCGGACGTGGGCACAATCGCGGCGCATTTGCGGGCGCTGCGCGAAATAGATGACCAGTTGGTCGAGGTGTATCGGCTGCTGGCGCGACTCACATATCCGCTGCTGCGGGCACGCGGGATCGCGCCGGAAGCAGTTGAGCAGGTATTCATACAGGATGTTGAACATGCGCATCACAGTTCGTGATATTCAGAAGATGAAGGACGACGGCGAGCCGATTGTCATGCTCACCGCTTACGATGCGACCAGCGCACGCCTCAGCGAATCGGCTGGCGTGCCGATGCTGTTGGTCGGCGATTCACTCGGTATGGTGATTCAGGGGCACGAAGTGCCAATCCCGGTGACACTCGACCACATCATTTATCACGCCAGCATCGTCACGCGGGTGACGAGCAAGGCGCTGGTTGTCGGCGACATGCCGTTCATGAGCTATCACGTCAGCATCGAGCAGGCGCTCGCCAACGCCGGGCGGCTGATGCAGGAGAGCGGCGTTGAGGCGATCAAAATGGAAGGCGGCGAGTCGCTTGCCGAGACGATCAGCCGGGTGGTCGACGCCGGAATCCCGGTGATGGGGCACATTGGCTTGATGCCGCAGAGTGTGTATAAGGTCGGCGGGATGCGCGTTCAGGGGCGCGACCTGGATTCGGCGCAGCGGCTGCTGCGCGACGCCCAGGCGGTCGAAGCGGCTGGGGCGTTCGCCATCGTGCTGGAATCCGTCCCAGCGCAGTTGGCGCAGCTCATCACCGAACGCCTGCACATCCCGACGATTGGCATCGGCGCGGGCGCTTCCTGCGATGGTCAGGTACAGGTTTTTCACGATATTCTCGGCTTGTTCGAAGAATTTGTGCCGCGCCATACGCGGCAGTACGCCCATCTCGGCGCGGCAGCCCGTGACGCGATCAGCGCTTACGTCCATGACGTTCAGGCGCATGTGTTTCCGTCTGCCGAACACAGCTTCACCATGAAAGACGACGTGCTTGCCGCTCTGCGGGCGGATGGGACGGATCATGCTCCGGCAGGTTGAGACGATTGCCGAACTGCGCGCCGCGTGCAGCCGGCTCGAAGGGCGAGTTGGTCTGGTGCCGACGATGGGAGCGCTGCACGACGGGCATCGCTCGCTCGTCGAAGCGGCGCGCGCAGAGAACGACGTGGTGATCGCTTCAATCTTCGTCAATCCGATACAGTTTGCGCCCGGCGAGGATTTCGCCGCTTACCCGCGTGACCTTGACCGCGATCTCGATGCGATGGAAGATGCGGGCGTCGACATTGTGTTCACGCCCCCGCCTGACGAGATGTACCCGCCCGGCTTCCAGACGGTGATCAACGTCGAAGTTGTCTCGACCGGGCTGGAAGGCGAGCGTCGCCCCGATCACTTCAAGGGGGTCGCGACGGTCGTCGCCAAGCTGTTCAACCTCGCGCAGCCGGATCGCGCTTATTTCGGGCAGAAGGATGCGCAGCAGGTCGTCGTCCTCCGCCGGATGGTGCGCGACCTGAGCTTCCCGCTGGATATTGTCGTGTGCCCGACCGTGCGTGAGCCGGATGGGCTGGCGATGAGTTCGCGCAACGTTTACCTGAATATGGCGCAGCGCGAAGCCGCGGGCGTGATCTTTCGCGCGCTGCGCACGACCGCCGACGCCTATATCGGCGGCGAGCGCCAGCCTGCCGAACTGCGGGCGATTGCTCGCGAAGTGCTTCAGAGCGAGCCGCTGGCAGAGATCGATTACGTCGCGGTCAACGACCCGCGCACTTTGTTCGGCGTCCACGACGCGACCGACGACCCGATGCTGCTGTCGGTGGCGGTTCAAATTGGCAAGCCGCGCCTGCTCGACAACTGCCTGCTGCCCTGGTCGCTCAATGACCGCTCCGGGCTGACGGCGGTGCTCGGCGCTTAGCCCAGCGCGGTCGGCGCTGAGTCTATTCATCCTTTAATGTCTCTCTGAGAGAGTTCTATCGGACTTTTTCGTATAGTGAAGCAGTAGAAAACCGAATTAACGACGGGACGGTCTATGTTCTTCGATCCGACTTATCTGATATACGTATTCCTGCCGACCCTGCTGCTTTCGCTGGCGGCGCAGGCGTTTGTGCGCTCGGCTTACAGCAGGTGGAGCAAGGTGCGCAACACGTCCGGCTTGAGCGGCGTGCAGGTCGCGGAGCGGATTTTCTCGCGCACCGACGTTCGTTCGCTGCCGCTCGAAGGCGCGCCGGGGCAGTTGAGCGACCATTATGACCCCACCAAGGGGGTGGTGCGGCTGTCGCAGGATATCGCCACCGTGCCGTCAGTCGCATCGATGGCGATTGTCGCGCACGAACTGGGGCACGTCCAGCAGCACCAGCAGGGGTCAGCCCTGATTGCCATGCGCAACTTCCTGGTGCCAGGTGTCCAGCTTGCCCCGCAGATCGGCTACCTGATGATCTTCGCCGGGCTGTTCCTGCAGATCACCGGCTTGATCTGGGCGGGGATTCTGCTGTTCGGCGTGATGGTCATCTTCATGATCCTCACGCTGCCGGTCGAAATCGACGCCAGCCGTCGCGGGCTGAACCTGCTGCGCGAAAGTGGACTGCTGGTCGCAGATCAGGATGCCGGCGGCGCGCGCCAGGTGCTGACGGCGGCAGCGCTGACCTACGTCGCCGCCGCGATTTCGGCGGTGCTGCAGCTTCTCTACTTCATCAGCCTGGCGAACCGCCGCCGCTGACACAAGCGTATGAAATCGAACGTCCGGCTAATCAGTCGGGCGTTTATGATTCCGCTTCGCTTAGTCGTCCCCGCCGTGCCCACCGCGATCGTCGCCGCCGCTGTCGTCGCTGCCATGACCACTGCCGCCGCGATCATCCCCAGCAGCATCGTCGCTGCTGCGACCACTGCCGCCGCGATCATCCCCGACCCGGTTCGCCGTTTCGATTTCCTCGATCACCCACTGCCCGTTGATGACCCGGATTTCCATGCGCACCGCTACGCCAACCGCGATTCCGCTGTCCAGCCGGGCGCTGCCGACAATAAAGCGCTGTCCGTCAATGGTGATCGATGTGCCGTCGAATGCCGTTACCGTACCGAAGATTTCGAAATCCTCGCCGACTTCCGGCGTCGCTAGGACTGCCGGGATCGCCGTCGCTTCGGGGATGGCGGCAAGCGTAGCTGGCTGCTGGAGTATGCCGGCATTTACAACCAGCAGTGCGTTCCACTGACGCGGGGCGGCAGCCACCGCGTAGACCCGCACCATCTGCCCGACGGCAAGCTGATCGCTGATCCCGGCGCTGGCGATGTCGAACAGGGCGCCGCCAATCGTGATGGCGCTGCCGTTCACGGCGGTAATCGTGCCCTCGATTTCGACGATGCCAGGGATCAGCCCCGGAGCCGCCGGGTCGATTTCTCTGGCGATCAGCCTGCCATCGGCTGCCAGTGTCGCATGGACGCGCACGGTCGTTCCCGCGACCAGCGGAGCGTTGATCTGCGCGCTGCTCACGTCCACGATCTGCCCGTTGATGGCGGCGACCGTCCCGCTGGCAGACTGCACCGTGCCGAAGAACTCAATCGTCAGTCCGCCGGCATCCTGCGCTGAGACACTGCCGATGGTTAATGCCAGAAGCAGTAAACCGATACCGATAAGCCTTGCTGGTTGTCGCCACATTTTCGCACCAAGCCTGATACATGTTCCGCTAAAGGTTATCTAGAGGATCGATCAAAAAGCCGCGTCTGGATTGGCGCGGCTCGTGGGGCGGTTACTGAAAATCGTGCTGGTCGATTCGACGCCGCAGGCGCGACATGCGCCCGCTCCGGGGACGGATTCGGCTGAGCATTTCGTTGAGGTGGTGGCTCCAGCGGCTCAGGCGCGCGCGACCCCACGCCAGCGAATAGCTGACCTGCCGGCGCTGGCGATTCAGGCTGAGCACCGAGCGTTCTTCCGGTACGGACGATGCCCACTTGATCACCATCGACGCCCAGGTGAGACCGCCGCCGAAGCCGACGAAGGCGATGTAGTCGCCCGGCTGAATGCGCCCCTGCGCGACGGCTTCGGTGAGCGCAATCGGGATCGACGCTGCCGACGTGTTGCCGTAGCGGGCGATATTGCTGTAGAACATCGAATCGTCCACTTTGAGCGCCCGCGCCGCCGCCTGAAGGATGCGCGCGTTCGCCTGGTGCGGAACGATCAGTTTGAGGTCGCGGATCGTCAGACCCGCCATGTCCAGCGCCTGGGTGATGCTCTCACCGATCACGCGCGTGGCGAATTTGAAGACTTCGCCGCCGTTCATGTGCATCTTGCCGTATTTGTGACCGTTCGACAGCACGGGAATGTCGCCGATGTCGATGCTGCCGACGCTGGGGATGCCCAGCAGGTCGCCGCCGGAGCCGTCCGAGCGCAGCACGGCGGACAGCACACCGCCTTCCACGTCGCTCGCCGTCAGCACGACCGCGCCCGCTCCGTCGCCGAACAGGATGCACGTCCCGCGATCCTGCCAGTCGCGCACGCGGCTCATGGTTTCCGCGCCGATGACGACCGCCGTTTGTATTCTGCCGGAGCGGATCGCCTGCGCTGCCATATCGACGCCATAGACGAAGCCCGAACAGGCGGCGCTCAGGTCGAAGGCGCCGGCTTTGGTCGCGCCCAGCCACGATTGGATCAGGCTGGCGGCGCTGGGGAAGATATGCTCCGGTGTCGAAGTGGCGACGATGATCATGTCGATGTCGGTCGGCAGGATGTCGGCGACTTCGAGCGCCTGCTGCGCGGCTTTCAGACCGAGCGTTGCCGTCGTATCTTTTTCCCCGGCGATTCGACGCTCGCTGATCCCTGTGCGCGCGCGAATCCATTCGTCGGACGTTTCGACGATGGCAGCCAGGTCCTCGTTGCTCAGGATTCGATCCGGGACTGCCATCCCCCAGCCGACGATATGGGCGTAGACGGGTTCGGGGCGTTGGAGTACGCCCCGGTTAGTTGTGGCCATTCTCTCGGTATTTTGAAAAGATCAACACAGCGTTGTGACCGCCAAACCCGAATGAGTTGCTCATCACCCGCTCGATTTTGTGTGCTACGCCGACGTTCGGCGTGTAGTTCAGGTCGCACTCCGTGTCAGGATTGACGAGGTTGACGGTGGGCGGGACGAAGTTGTTGTTGAGCGCCATGATCGAGAACACCGCTTCGACTGACCCGGCAGCACCCATCAGGTGCCCGGTCACCGACTTGGTCGAGCTAATCGGGACTTCGTAAGCTTGTTCGCCCAGCGCGACCTTGAGCGCCAGCGTCTCGCTCTTGTCGTTGAGCGGCGTGCTGGTGCCGTGCGCGTTGATGTAGTCGATATCGCTCGCGCTGAGGTCGGCGTCTTCGAGCGCCCGCATGATCGCGTTCGCAGCGCCTTCGCCGGTCTCCAGCGGCGCGGTGACATGGTAAGCGTCGGACGTATGCCCGTAGCCGAGGATTTCGGCATAGATTTTCGCGCCGCGCGCCTTCGCGTGTTCCAGTTCCTCAAGCACGAGCAGCGCCGCGCCTTCGGCGATCACGAAGCCGTCGCGGTCGCTGTCGAACGGGCGCGAGGCGTGTTCGGGGTCGTCGTTGCGCCGCGAAATCGCGGTCATGTTGTTGAAGCTGGCG
>JADLHH010000586.1 GCA_020848855.1 Anaerolineae bacterium
CGTCAATTTCCTGCTGCGGCTGGACTGCCCGCTGGTCGTCCGTTCCGGCGGGCTGGTGGAGGCGTTGCAGGGTCGCCACCAGCACCCGCTGATCGGCGATTTCAGCCTGAACGTCGCCAACCAGCTTACCGCCGACACCTATTTCAGGCTGGGCGTCGACCGGATTACGCCGACGCATGACCTGAACGCCGACCAGATCAGCCGGCTGGCGCAGTCAATCGGTGGCGAGCGCTTCGAAGTCATCGCCTATCACCATCTGCCCGTGTTTCACACCGAACACTGCGTCTTTTGCCGCTTTCTGTCGAACGGCACGAGCTATCTGGACTGCGGGCACCCGTGCGAGCAGCACAAAGTCGCGCTGCGCGACGCGCAGGGGCGCAGCCACCCGGTCATGGCGGACGTAGGCTGCCGCAACACCATCTTTGGCGCGGAAGCGCAGGTCGCCAGCCGCCACCTCGACCAGATGCTCCAGAGCGGCATCGTCCACTACCGGCTGGAATTCGTCCACGAATCCGCCGAGACGGTGCGGCAGGTTTCGGCTGCCTTCCAGCGTTACCTGGCAGGCACAATCACGTCGGCGGAACTCGACCAGCGCCTGCAGAAGATCGCGCCGCAGGGCACGACCGAAGGCTCGCTGTTCGTCCCGGACGATTACCTGCGCGTGCCGGTGATGCAATAGCGGCACGGAACGCCGCAGATTGCATACAGCGCCGCCAGTTTGTTAGCTGCATCATGACACCTCGTTTCAGATAGGAGCCGCAAACCGGATCAGAGAACGGATATCCCATATCCAGGTCAGTGAGTACAATAGCGCAAGCGTGGATCAATAGGGAGAACAAACAAGGATGGATGTGCTGCAAGCGATTCGTACCAAGCGCGCCGTGCGCAGCTTCAGCGATCAGCCTGTGCCGGACGACGTGATCGACCAGATTCTCAATGCCGGGCGGCGCTCGCAGTCGAGCAAGAACACGCAGCCCTGGCAGTTTATCATCATCCGCGAGCGCGAGCGGCTGATCGAATTATCCAAAACCGGGACGTATGCCGGGCATATCGTCGGGGCAGCCTTCGCCGTAGTGCTGGTCGGCGAGCAGCACAGCGACTGGAACAGCTTCGACCTGGGACAAGCGGCGGCGTACATGCAGCTTGCGGCGTGGGGGCTGGGAGTCGGGTCGTGCATCGCCACGCTGCACCGAGAGGACGCGGCGAAGACGCTGCTGGGCATCCCGGCAGACCACAACGCGATGATCGCGCTGTCGTTCGGCTACCCCGCGCCGGACTGGAAACCGAATAAGGGCGGACGCCGGAAGCTCGATGAGGTGGTGCGCCGGGAGACGTGGTGACGGTCGCCGCCAGAACACGACCGGACGCAGAGAACAAAGCCCGTTTGTGTCTCTGCGTCCACCACGAAAACGGCTAAGGGGCGGGCGCAGTCACGTCCACCAGCCCCGACCACACGTAGCCCTCTTGCCCGGTTTCGTCCACGCGGACGCGATACCACAGCGTGCTGGTGATGCCGTAGGAAACCACCACCTGCCCGCGCTCCTCGCTCAGAATCGTGATGGGCGTGCCCTGCCGCACCGACGCGACCGACGCGCTGTTCGTGCTCGCGCCCTGCCGCAGATTGCCCGTCCGGTTGAACGTGCCGGTTCGCGTTTCCTGCTGCGCCGACTCAGCGGTCGGCTCGGTCGGGCTGGTGATCGCCGTCTCGGCGGCGAATACCGCCGGGTCGAACTGCATCCCCAAACCCCGGAACGTCGTCCATACCCGGTCTTCGTCGGGGATTTCCGGCAGCCCCAGATCGCTCAGGAAGCTGCGGTAATAATCATCCCCCGGAACGTCGGCTAGCCCGATGCGGCTGGCGTAATAAACCTGCGAGAAGATGACCGAATGCAGAAACGCGACCCGCATCGTCTCGGTCGTGCCGTCAACGTGCAGCCCCCGCACGAACGTATCGTTGTACGGTGTCCGCAGCAGCAGCACCTCCGGCGCTTCAACCTGCGCCGGCGTGATCCCGTACTGGTTGTTGATCGACAGCGGCGCGCTGAATTCGTTCTCGTGGTCGAACGCCACGCGGATCGTGGTGATGTCGGGCGCTTCCAGCGCGCTGGCGTCGGGGTTGTTGGCGTGCATCAGCCGGTCGAGCGTATCGCTCAGAAACGCCACGTCGGTCATTTCGGCGGCGTAGGCGATGCCGGGAATGTCGCTCACGAATTCCCACGTCCTGCCGCCATAGCCGAAGCGCACGCCGGTCGCATAGTCGCCCAGTTCCTCAGGCGGAATCTGCTGCGCGGGCGAGAAGTCAGGAGTCGATTCGGGCGTAATCTCCGGGGTGCTTTCCTGGGCTGCTACCGGGACGGCGACCAGCGCCCCCAGCGCGAACAACAGGCAGACCAAAATCCTCATGGTGCGGGGTTGTTTCATGTCCAATATTTGCCTTTGGTTCTCGATACAAACAAACGGTTTGTCGTGCTGCCTTTCGTCTATTTTACCGCCGCCAGCAATTCGTCGCGGGTGACGATGCCCCGCATGGTCTCGATCCATTCGAGAATCGAGCCGCTCCGGTCTCGAATCGCCTGCACCGCCGGACCGATCGGGTCGCTGCCGCCCTCGCCCGGCTGCCCGCTCTGGTAGCCGCCGTAAAACGCGAAATACGCCTGGTTCAGCTTGCGAATCCCGTAGCCGTGCGCTACGAACACCTGCCGCCGCTGTTCCATGTAAGCTTCGGCTTCGTCCACCCTGCCCGCCGCCAGCAGCTCATCGACGGTGATGCGCGTCTCGTTCATCGCCGCGCCGTAATCAAATACAGCTTCCGACTGCACAGAGTCGGGCGTGGCGGGCGGCGTATCGGCATCCGCTGGCGGCGGCAGCGACGGCGGCGGGACGAGATCGGCATAATACTGCTTCAGCACGAGCAGCGACATCTCCTTGCCGAACAGGTTGGCGGTCGTCTCGTTGATGATGCGCGTCTCGCCGGAAAAATCGTAATAGAAGCCGAGCGGGAAGAAGAACAGGTAATGGTGCAGCCATTCGTGGGCGAAGGTTTCGACCGCGAACTGAAGCGAACTCGTCTCCAGGATCATCGCCGGGTACAGC
>JADLHH010000587.1 GCA_020848855.1 Anaerolineae bacterium
AGCAAGTCGCCGACCTCGAAGCGCATGTCGAACAGATCGACATCGAACGAGCCGAGGCGATTGAGGCAGAAATCCAGCACGACCTGATGGCGGAAGTGCGCACCTATGCCGAACAGTGTCCGGTTGGGGGCGGCGTGATTCATCTGGGCGCAACCAGCGCCGACGTGGAAGATAACGCCGACGTGCTGCGCATCCGCGACAGCCTCGACCTTACCTTGACCAATCTGCGCGATCTGATCTGCCGTTTTGCCGGGCTGATCGACCAGCTTGCCGACCATCCGACGATGGCGTTTACGCACATTCAGCCCGCCGAGCCGACGACAATGGGCTACCGGCTGGCGCTCTACGCGCAGGATTTGCTGGACGATTATCGGGCGCTGGAAACAGTGCGCCGCAACCTGCGCGGCAAAGGGTTCAAAGGCGCGGTCGGCACGCGGGCATCCTACACCATGCTGCTCGAAGGTACCGGGATGACCCCAGCCGAACTGGAAGCGAAAGTGATGGGGGCGTTCGGACTGCCAGCTTACCCCATCGCCGGGCAGACGTACCCGCGTAAGGAAGACTGGCAGGTGTTGAGCACGCTTTCGGGCACGGCGGCAAGTCTGTACAAATTCGCGTTCGACGTGCGGCTGCTGCAGTCGCCGGTGATCGGCGAATGGGGCGAGCCGTTCGGCAAAAAACAGGTTGGCTCTTCGGCAATGCCGTTCAAGCGCAACCCGATCAATACCGAGAAGATCGATAGCCTGGGGCGGCTGGTCACGGCGATGGAGCGCGTCGCCTGGGACAACGCCAGCCACTCGCTGCTGGAACGCACGCTCGATGATTCCGCCAACCGCCGCGAAGCGCTGCCAGTCGGCTTCCTCGCGCTCGATGAGATGATTCGGGTGACGACACGGATCGTCGGCGGGCTGCGCATCGACGAGCAGGCGGCGGCACGCAATTTCGCCCGTTTCGGCGTGTTCTCGGCGGTCGAGCGCGTGCTGATGGCAGCAGCTAAAGCCGGCGCGGATCGTCAGGAACTGCACGAACTGCTGCGCACCCACAGCCTGAACGCCTGGGCAGCGCTCGCTGACGATCAGCCTAATCCGCTGGTCGAATCGCTGGCGAACAGCCCGGAACTCGCGCTATATTTGACGCCCGAAGAGATACGCGCGCTGCTCGACGCTTCCGATTACGTAGGAGACGCGCCGCAGCGCGCCCGCCAGTTCGCCGCCGAAATTCTGGAAACCCTGTCTGCCTAACTGAAGGATACGAATTCATGCCCCGTGCTTTGCTCAGTGTGAGTGACAAGACTGGCTTGGTTGAATTTGCCTCGGCGCTGGTGCGCTTCGGCTGGGATTTGGTTGCCAGCGGCGGCACGGAACGCGCCCTGCGCGCCGCCGACCTGCCGGTGACGGCTATCGAACAACTCACGCAGGTGCCGGAGATGCTCGGCGGGCGCGTCAAGACGCTGCATCCCGCCGTTCATGCCGGCATTCTCGCCCGCGACCGCGACGAAGACCTCGAAGAACTGCGCGCGCACGGTTTTGCGCCGATCAATATGGTTGTCTGCAACCTGTACCCGTTCCAGCAAACGGTCGCCGAGCCGGGCGTCACACTGCAGGACGCGATTGAAGAAATCGACATCGGCGGCGTGACGCTGCTGCGCGCGGCGGCGAAGAACTTCCTGCATACAGTCGTGATCTGCGACCCGACGGATTACCCCCGTGTAACGGCGGCGCTCGCCGACGGCGGGCAGATCGACCTGGCGCTGCGGCGCGAGCTGGCGGTCAAAACCTTCGCCAGCACGCGCGACTACGACACGGCAATCCACGCCTTCCTTTCGCAGGACGTGACGACGGCGGTCATCAGCGACCATCTGCCGGAGCAGCTCTCGCTGGGGATGCAGCGCGTCGAAGTACTGCGCTACGGCGAAAATCCGCACCAGGTCGCCGCCTACTACAGCCGCAAGGCGAGCAGCGGACCGCTCGGCGGCACGGTGCTGGGCGGCAAGAAGCTGTCGTACAACAACATTCTCGACCTCGACGCTGCGTGGCACGCCGTCAGCAGCTTCACCGAGCCGACAGTCGTGGTCGTCAAGCATTTGACCCCGTGTGGCATCGCCACCGCCGCGAGCATCGCCGAAGCATACCCGGCAGCGCTGGCGTCAGACCCGGTTTCGGCATACGGCGGCGTGATCGCGGTCAACCGGCAGGTGGATGATGCGTTCGTCTCTGCGCTCGGCTCGCTGTTCGTCGAAGCGATTGCCGCGCCGAGCTTCACGACCGGCGCGCAGAATACGCTCAACGAGAAGCGTAAGAACTGCCGCCTGCTGCAAATCCCGGCGATGTACGACGGCATCGATCTGGAAGTGCGCAGCGTGCATCGCGGGCTGCTGGTGCAGCAGCCGGACATGGGCGACCCCGAAGGCACGTCGTTCAAGACGGTCACGAAGCGCGCTCCAACCGATGCCGAAGTCGAAGCGCTGCAGTTCGCGTGGAAAGCCGTCCAGCACGTCAAATCGAACTCGATTGTGCTGGCGATCCGCAACGCGACGGTTGGCATAGGCGGCGGGCTGCCCAGCCGGGTGGACGCGGCGCGTATCGCCGTCGAAAAAGCCGGCGAACGTTCCGTTGGTTCGGTGCTGGCGTCGGATGCGTTCTTCCCGTTCGCGGACGGGGTCGAGGTGGCGGCGGCGGCGGGCGTGACGGCGATCATCCAGCCGGGCGGCTCGATCCGCGATGCGGAAGTGATCGAGGCGGCGGACAAAGCCAATATCGCGATGGTCTTCACCGGAACGCGGCATTTCAGGCACTAAGAAAACAGTGCTGAGTGCAGAGTACTGAGTGCTGAGAAAATCGCTTCCAGAGGCGAAGCTATACGCTATTGACTCAGCACTCATCACCCAGTACCCAGCACTATCTTTAGTCTTGTCAGCCTGCCGGGGCGCTGCTATAATGCCCGCGTATTGCCACCCTAGCTCAATGGCAGAGCATACGCTTCGTAAGCGTGAGGTTGAGGGTTCAAGTCCCTCGGGTGGCTCTCAACTGCCCGCTCAGGTGTCCTTTACGCCTCTTGCGGGCATTTTTGTAAGGGGCATCCGCGCATGAACGAATTTCACCGTCCCGTCACGATTGCTGTCGCCGGCGGAACCGGCTCCGGCAAGACAACCGTCTCCAACGCCATCCTGGAGCGGGTCGGCAGCCATCACATCGCCTACATCCCCCATGATGCCTATTACAAAGACCGCAGCGACCTGACGCTTGAAGAACGGCGCGCGATCAACTTCGACCACCCGGACTCGCTGGACACGGCGCTGATGCGCGAACATATCATCGCGCTGCAGAACTGGCAGCCGGTTGAAATCCCGGTGTACGACTTCACTGTCCACCAGCGCACGACGCAGACCCAGCACGTCGAACCGCAGCCGATCATCCTGGTCGAAGGCATCCTCGTGCTGGCGGAAGCGAGCCTGCGTCCGCTGTTCGACGTGAAAATCTTCGTCGATACCGACGCCGACCTGCGCGTCATTCGCCGGTTGAGGCGCGATATCGCCGAGCGCGGGCGCACCGCCGACTCGGTCATCAGCCAGTACCTCAACAGCGTCCGCCCAATGCATCTGGAATTCGTCGAACCGAGCAAGCGCTACGCCGACGTGATCATCCCGGAAGGCGGCTTCAATATGGTCGCCATCGACATGGTATCCGACCGCATCAGCAGCCTGCTGCTGATGCACACGAGGGCGAACTCGACGCCCTAGACGAAGATCGCGACAGCGCGGCAGGGATTGACCACAGTTTTCGCGTCGTGCTATACTGGAGCAACAATTGACGCTTTTCCCAAAGACTACGACTGGGAGGAGTACGCAGCACCGTCGCGCCAGAGAATGCGGGTCACTGGCTGTAAGCTCGCTCGCGGAGGACTGCGGAAGGTCGCCCAGGAGTCGCGGTGCTGAACGAAGCAGTAAGCGCCGCCGGAGCCGCCCGTTATCGCGATTGAGAGCGCCTGTCTGTCTGACGACGGATTCAGGAAACAAGGTGGTACCGCGAAAGCCATTTTCGTCCTTGTCGGTCGAGAACGGCTTTTTTATTTGGAGGATCGCCATGCCTTCAAAGAACAACACGAACCGCTTTTATGATGCGATCGCCGAATACTATCCCCTGTTCTATCGGGACTGGGAAACGCAGATGGAGCGCGAAGGGCTTGGGCTGCGGACGATCTTCCGCAATCAGGGGATCAACCGCGTGCTGGACGCCTCGTGCGGCGCGGGCGCGCAAGCCGTGCCGCTGGCGAAGCTGAATTATCAGGTGGTCGCCGCCGACCCCAGCGTGGGAATGCTGCGCAAAGCCGTCGAGATCGCCAAGGACTGCCGGGTGCGCGACAAAATTCATTTCCTGCGCTGCGATTTTCTCGATCTGCCGAAGCTGGTCGAAGGACCGTTCGACGCCGTCGTCAGCAAGGGCAACGCCCTGCCCCACCTGATCGAAGACGACGAGATTGTCAAGACGCTGAACAATTTCTTCAACCTGCTGCGTCCGGGCGGGCTGCTGGTGATCGGGATGCGGGATTTCGGTCCGTTCATGGAAGACCGCCCCCAGTTCATCCCCGGCATGATCAACGAACTGGACGACGGCAGCGAGTTCATCACGTTCGAGACGTGGGAATGGCGCGACGGACCGCCAGTACTGGCGCGGCAGAACCTGTTCATCGTCACCGGGCATGGCAAGCAGTATCACGTCAAGAAGGAGCGGGTCGTCTTTCGACCGCTCTCGACCGACGAAGTCAAGGTCGTGCTGCTCGAAACCGGCTTTGAAGAAGTGACCGATCAACCTGACCGCTGGGAGCGCGTGCTGGTGGCGCGCAAACCGGGGGCATGACACTAAAGGCGAACCAACATGGAACAACAAATGAAACAGATGCCGAAAACCTTCGACTTCAAGGAAGCGGAAAGCCGGCTGTATCGCTGGTGGGAGCAGAGCGGCTGGTTCAAGCCGGAAGTCGCGCCCGCTGACGCCGAGCCGTTCGTCATCAGTATGCCGCCGCCCAACGTGACCGGCGCGCTGCATCTCGGTCATGCCCTGTTCGTCTCGCTCGAAGACCTGATGATCCGCTACGAGCGGATGCGCGGCAAAGCAGCGCTGTGGGTTCCCGGCACCGACCATGCCGGAATCGCCACACAGCTACAGGTCGAAAAGATGCTGCACGATGAAGGCACGAGCCGCGAGGAAATCGGCTACGAGGCATTCCTCGCCCGGACGTGGGAATGGAAGCATAAATACGGCGGCAGGATCGAAGACCAACTGCGGCGGCTGGGCGCAAGCTGCGACTGGGATCGCAAACGCTTCACGCTCGACGATGGGCTGTCGAACGCCGTGCAGGACGTGTTCATCACGCTCTACAACCAGGGCTTGATTTATCGCGGACCGCGCCTCGTCAACTGGAGTCCCGGCTTGCGCACCGCCGTCAGCGACCTGGAAGTGGAGCGCGAGGAAGAGCCGGGCAAGCTGTATTACTTCCGGTATCCGCTGGAGGATGGCGGCTTCATTCCGGTGTCCACCACCCGCCCGGAGACGATTCTGGGCGATACAGCAGTGGCGGTGCATCCCGACGACCCGCGCTACGCCGCGTATATCGGCACGTTCGCGCTGGTGCCGGTGCTGAACCGGCGCATCCCGGTGATCGCCGACGAATACGTGGATCGGGAATTCGGGACGGGCGCGCTCAAGGTGACGCCGGGGCATGACTTCAACGACTACGCCATCGGGCAGCGCCACAACCTGCCGGTGATCAACATCATGAACCGCGACGCCACGCTGAACGACAGCGCCGGCGTGTACGCGGGCATGGAACGGTTTGCAGCGCGCGACAAGCTGTGGGCGGACATGGAAGCGCTCGGCATGACCGACCGTGTGGAGAATATCACGCACGTCGTGCCGCGCTCGCAGCGCGGCGGCGAAATCGTCGAGCCGCTGATCAGCACGCAGTGGTTTCTGAAGATTCAGCCGCTGGCGGACAAGGCGCTCGCCGCCGTGCGCAACGGCAGCATCCAGATCGTGCCGGAGCGCTTCGAGAAGGTCTACTATCACTGGCTGGAAAACATCGAGGACTGGTGCATCAGCCGCCAGTTGTGGTGGGGGCATCGGATTCCGGTGTGGTACGGACCCGACGGCGCAGTGTACGTTGGCAAGAGCGCGCCGAAAGATCGCCCCGGCTATATCTGGACGCCAGAAGAAGACGTGCTGGATACGTGGTTCAGCAGCGGGCTGTGGCCCTTTAGCACGCTGGGCTGGCCCGAACAGACTGCCGACCTGAAGCGCTATTACCCGACCCAGGTGATGGAGACCGGCTACGACATCCTGTTCTTCTGGGTGGCGCGCATGATCATGATGGGCTTGTGGTTCACGGACGAAGCGCCATTCCACACCGTCTACCTGCACGGGCTGGTGCGCGACAAATTCGGGCGCAAGATCAGCAAGACGCTTGGCAACGTGATCGACCCGCTCGATCTGGCGGATCAGTACGGCGCAGACCCACTGCGCTTCACGCTGCTGACGGGCAGCACGCCGGGCAACGACGTGAACCTGGACACCAGCCGCGTCGAGCGCAACTGGCGGTTCGTCAACAAAATCTGGCAGATGACCAACTTCGTCACCCAGAATATCGAAGACACAGTGGAGCCGGGTCTGCCGCCCGCCGCCGAACTTGACCTACCCGCCCGCTGGATCGCCAGCCGGCTGAACAAGCTGATCGCCGGCGTGCAGCGGCTGTTCGACACCTACCAGTACGGCGAAGCCGGGCGGCAGATCGATGATTTCCTGTGGGGCGAGTTCGCCGACTGGTACATCGAGATCAGCAAGCACGCGCTGTATCAGGGTGACGCGCAGGCGAAAGCCAACACCCGGCGCGTGCTGGTGACGGTGCTCGACGCCTGCCTGCGGCTGCTGCACCCGTTCATGCCGTTCGTGACCGAGGAACTGTGGAGCTACCTGCCCAACAGCGACGGCAAGCCGCTCATCCTCTCGGCATGGGCGACAGCGGACGAGTCTTACGTCGACGATGCCGCCGAAGCCGAAATGCAGCTCCTGATCGATCTGGTGCGCGGCATTCGCAACGTGCGCGACGAGTACAACGTCGAGCCGGGGCGCAAGATCACGGCGCTGGTGCTGCCCGGCAGCCGCCCGACGCTGTTCGAAACGCACGATTACCTGTTCGCTCGGCTGTGCAACGTGGCGACCCTGCGCCTGCTTTCGGCAGACGACAGCGCGCCGACCCACGCCGCATCGGTGATCGTCGGCGACGCAACCGTTTACCTGCCGCTGGCGGATTTTCTGGACGTGGCGGCGGAATGCGAGCGACTGAGCAAGGAGCGCAACAAGCTGCTGGAACAGATCGCGCGCGTTCAAGCGCAGCTTGCCAACGAACAGTTCGTCAGCCGCGCCCGCCCGGAAGTGGTCGAGCGCGAGCGGGCGCGACATGCCAGCCTGCAAGCCAGCGCCGAGCAGATCGCCGAGCGGCTGGCGGGGTTGTGCGACGACGGAAACAACTGAGGCACAACTATACAGGGGCGAGACATGTCTCGCCCCTACAGTCAATATTGTCTTATGAGGGCTGCTGCCGCTGCCGGACATAGATGGCGCGCCCGGCTTCCTGCGCCGCTTTGCGAACGTCCATGTCCGGGTCGGTGCGGAATGTCTCCTGAAGCGAGTCGAGCGCGTCCGGGTCATTCAATTCCGCCAGCTCGCGGATCGAACTGAGGCGCACGTCCACGTTCCGGTCTTTCAGCCGCGCGATGTGGTAAGCAACCAGCTTCTTGTTGGGACTCACGACGACTGTTCTCCGGCAGGCAGTTGCAGGCAGACACTTGAAACAGCCAGTTGAACCGGAATTGATTATAGCAAAAGTGCTTCATACTCGCAGACGAGCGCAACGCGGCGGTATAATGGCGCACGCTTGACCGTTCTGTCGAGGAACTGCGTTTGTCTCAGGGCTACAAAATCTGTCCGATTTGCGGCACGCACGCGCATCGCAACGCGACGTTGTGCGCTACCTGCGGCACGTCGCTGACCGATGTCGATGTCGTATCGGAAAGCGTAAAACCCGCGAACGGCAAAAAACCTCGCTACGACCGGCGTTATGGCGAGACCGACCTGCTCGAAGGCGATGTGCACCGGCGAGGCGGCGTCTATCTTTTCGGCGGAATGCTGGTACTGGGCGCAGTCGCGTGTGTCGCGGCAATTGTATTTGTCGGCGCGCGCTGGCTGCTGCCGTCGATCAGCCCCCAGCCGACCGAAACGCCTAGCCCGGTCGCCTCGCCGCTGCCGGTCATCCTGGTCACCAATACGCCCGCGCCATCGCCGGTGCTGGCAACTGTGACGCTGCCGCCGCCCACCGCCACCAATACGGCGACACCGGGACCCTGCACGCACAAAGTCCAGGCGGGCGATGATCTGATCTCGATTGCGTTCGAGTGTGGACACCGGAGCATGGATGTGATCCCGCTGGTGCTGACGCTTAACAATCTGAGCGCGCCGGACATGATCAACGTTGGGCAGGAGATTATCGTGCCGTGGCCCACGGAAACGCCGTCGCCTACCAGCGAGACCACACAGGGCGACACGTCATCGAGCGATACCGGCGCAGGCGGCAGTGAAATGGCAGCCGCCCCGACGGATATCGCAATCCAGGGGCTGGAAATCGCCGCCGCGCCGACCCGCCCGCCGCCTACCGAGCGCCCCACCCCGACGCTGCTCCCCGGCGTCATGTGGCATACGATCCAGCCGAACGAAAACATCGTCTCAATCGCATTCGAATACCATACCGACGTTCAGGTGCTGTCGCAGTTGAACCCGGAGATCACATTTTCGCAGTGCGACTTCGGCAACCCCGCCGGCGGACCGGACTGCTCGGTGATGGTCTACGCCGGGCAGCAGATGCGCGTGCCCGCGCCGACGCCCACGCCGACGCTGTCGCCGACGCTGTCGGGCAGCGAAACGGCTCTGCCGACTTTCACGCCAACCTACAACGCGCCGAGCGCACTCAGCCCGGCAGACCGCACCCTGTTCCTAAGCGACGACCTGATCACGCTGCGGTGGGTTGGCAGTGGCACGCTGGGCGCGAACGACCTGTACCGCGTGCGCGTCGAAGACCTGACGACCCGCGCCGTCTATACATCGGATACGAGCGACCTGTCATTCATCGTCCCGCAGGACTGGCAGGGACAGGATGGTCGGCGGCACGAGTATCGCTGGATGATCAGCGTCATCAGGGTGGATGACCCGGATCGCCCATACTACACGACCAAACCCCGTCTGTTCACCTGGGAAGGGCGCTAACGCATGGTTCTGATCACCAAGAAGCTGTTCGTGCGGTTGGGCATTTCGGCGCTGGGACTGGCGGCGCTGGCGGGCTGCGAACTGGCACCCCTGCCGCAGGCGACGCCGACCTCGAATGTCGAGGAGCTGCCGTCGCCCACGCCCAGCGTGACAGCCACGCTCACCGTCACGCCCGCGCCGGCGCTGGTCAGCCCGATGCCAACTGAGACGGCAGGACCGCCCAGCGAAACGCCGACCGACACGCCCACGCCCGACCCATACGCGACTTACATCGTGCAGCCGGGCGACACGATGAACTACATCATTCAGCTTCCGCCGTTCAACTACCGCACCGACTTCGTCGTCAACGAAATCATGCGGCTGAACCCGTTCATCTCCAACCCGAACAACCTGCCCGCCGGTGCGAGCATCCTGATCCCGCTGCCAACGCCGACCCCGACACCGGAAAACTTCGCGCTGACGGCTTCGGCGCAGCCGAACGTGTCGCAGGTGAGCCTGCCGGGCAACGCCCAGATCATTCAGGTACAGGTGGAAGAGGGGCAGACGATCATCGGTATCGCCGAGAACAATTCGACTACTCTGCCGATCATCGCCACGCTCAACCCGCAGATTTCATTCTTTGGCTGCGATTTCAGCAACCCAAGCGGCGGTCCCGGCTGTAACGTTTCGCTAAGCGTCGGCGATATGGTCAATGTGCCGGCGCTGACGCCGACGCCGACGCTTTCACCGACCATTTCCGGCAGCGAAACCGTGACACCAACGCCGACGTTCTCCGCGCCCATGCTGATCTTCCCGCCGCAGGACGGTATCGCCCAGCCGCGCACTTTCCAGCTTCAGTGGGTCAGCGTCGGGGTGCTGCAGGACAACCAGGTATACCTGGTCGAGATTCAGGACGAGACTTCGGGCGCGGACACCTACCGCGACATTACGACCAGCACGTCATACGAATTACCGGAATCGTTGGTTCCGAGCGATGGACAGACGCATACGATCCACTGGCGCGTCAGCGTCACCGCGCCGAACGCTCAGGGCGTGTACAGCTTTATCGGCGCGCAGGGCGACTGGCGCACCTTCTACTGGCAAAGCCGGTAGCCTGGTGGATACGTTCCTGAGCGTTTGACTGGGGGGATAGCTACTGAATCCGCCCGAATTCGTGCTCAAGCTGGGCGTTGCTCATGTGGATCATGGTCGGGCGACCATGCGGGCAGGTCAGCGGCGTCTGGCAGCGCTCTAGCTGGCGGATCAAGCCCTGCATCTGCTCGAAGCTCAAGATTTGCCCGGCTTTGACTGCCGCCGTCTTGCACACCCGCAGAACGATCTTCTCTTCAATCGTGCCAATGCCCGGCTTGTTGCCCTGCGCGAGATCATCGACGATCCCGGCGACGACTTCGACCGGGTCGCCGTCGGAGAGCATCGCCGGGACGCTGCGGATGATGAACACGTTGGGTCCGAACGGCTCCAGCTCGAAGCCCAGTTCGCCCAGCAAGCCGAGATTCTCTTCCAGCAGGCGGGCTTCATCCGGCGCGACCGGCACGGTCTGCGCCGCCAGCGCGTATTGAGCAATCGTATCCTGACGATGGTATTCCGCCATGAACTGCTCGTACAGAATGCGCTCGTGCGCCGCGTGCTGGTCGATCAGGTACATGCCCGCCGGTCCTTCGGCGACGATGTACGCCGCGCCGATCTGCCCGACGACGCGCAGCAGCGGCAGGGTGCGGGGCATGGTCGGGGCTTCCGCGCCTTCGGGAATGGCGGTCGGGTCGTCTTCGCCGGTGCGCTGGCGCGCGTGCTGACCGGGACTGTCAAGCGCCAGTTCCATATCCATCTGGCGGTGCGGCTGCCAGGCGTCCTCGTCCACCGTGTAACGACGGCTGCGCAGCGACGGCGTCTGTGCCAGATCGATCACGGCGCGGCGCACCGCCCGCTGGATGGCAGCAAACACGGCGTCCTGGTCGCGGAACCGGATTTCGGCTTTGGTCGGGTGAACATTCACATCCACATCTTCCGGCGGCACGGTCGCCATCAGCACCGCAACCGGGAAGCGCCCGGTCATCAGCAGCGTATGATAGGCTTGCACAACGGCGTAGGTCAGCCGGGTATCCTGAATCCAGCGCCCGTTGACGAACAACGTGATGCGCGAACGGTCAGCGCGGTTCATGCTCGGCGCGGACGTGAAGCCGTAGACGTGGATACTGCCCTGCGCGTCGTCGACTTCGAGCATATTCCTGATGCCGTCCAGCCCCATCGCGCTGACGATCACGTCGGCGAGACCGCCGCTGCCGTTGGTGCGAAAAACCTCGCGCCCGTCCTGCTCCAGAATGAAGCGCACCTGCGGATACGCCATCGCATAGCGCGAGACGATCTCGGCAATATGTCGCTTCTCGGTGATCTCCTTCTTCATGAACTTGAGCCGCGCCGGGGTATTGAAGAACAGATTCTCGACCGTGATCACCGTGCCGCCGGGCGCGCCAACCGAGCGACGCTGCTTCAACTGCCCGCCTTCAATCTGAAGCGTCGTGCCGATCTGATCGTCGCGGTGGCGGGTAGTGGCGGTTAACTGGCTGACAGCGGCGATGCTGGCAAGCGCCTCGCCCCGGAAGCCGAGCGTCTGAATGCAGTACAGGTCGTCGGCGCTCTGCAGCTTGCTGGTGGCGTGGCGGGTAAAGGCAAGCTCGACCTCGCCCATCGGCATACCGCTGCCGTCGTCGCTGATCTGGATACGCTTGCGCCCGTCGCCCACCAGCGCGATGCGGACATGGGTCGCGCCGGCGTCGAGCGCGTTTTCGAGCAGTTCCTTGACAACCGACGCCGGGCGCTCAATCACCTCACCGGCGGCGATCTGAGCGACCACGTCTTCGGTCAAAACATGTATTGGCATGGGAATCCTCGGACGAACACCTGTGCGATTGATCCTAGCGCGAATGCGCTAGAGTTTCAACGGGCGTTCTGGACAGCGTCCGGCAGGTTGGCACCCTTGAGCGGGATGTTGAAGGAGAAGGTGCTGCCGACGTTCTCCTGGCTTTCGACCCAGGCATCGCCGCCGTGACGCTGGGCGACACTCTTGACGATGAACAAGCCCAGCCCCGTCCCTTTCACCTTCTTGTGTTCCTGGCGCATGATGCGCACGTGCCGCTGGAACAGCCGCTTCTGGTTCTCCGGGCTGATGCCGAAGCCGTTATCGCACACGCTAATGACAACATCCCTGTCGCGCCGGGTCACCAGCACGTCGATCTTGCCGCCATTGGGCGTGTACTTGATGGCGTTGTCCACCAGATTGGCGATGCCGCGCTCCAGCATGATGGCGTCGGCGTTGATGATCGGCACGTCGGCATCGACCGAGCAGGTCAGCGTCAGTTCCTGCTTCTCCGCCGGGAGCAGATGATTGTTGACGATGCGCGTGACAATGGTGCGCAGGTCACATTCGCTGCGGGACATCTCGTAGAAACCGGTTTCGACATCGTAACGCCCGGCATCCTGAATGTTATCGACCAGATTGGTGATCTGGGTGACGCCGTTGAGGATTTTCTCGACAAACAGGGTTTGCTTATCGTTGACTTCGCCGACCGTGCCGAGGATCGCCGCGAAGCCGCCAATCGACGTGAGCGGCGTGCGCACATCGTGCGAGACAACGCGCAGGAATTCGTGCTGGCTCTGGATCAAACGGTTGAAGCGGGTGATGTCACGCAGGCAAAGGATCGACCCCGCCGGTCGACCGCGCTTGTCGACCACTGGCTGGACGCGCGGCACGAACACCGAGTCTCCCCTGCTCCATTCGCTGAGCGACAGCATCCCTTCAGCGAACGCCACCAAGTCGTCTGCCTGCACGATGTCGCGCAGGGTTTTGCCCCGCGCCACGGCGGTCGTCACACCGAAGAACTTCTCCGCGGCCGGGTTCATCACTTCCAGCCGCCGCGCATCGTCGAAGACCAGCAGCAGGTCGCTGTTGCCGTCGAGCAGCGAGCGCGCCATCAGCTCCGCCCGTTCGCTTCGGCGCTGGTCACGGTCGCGGGCGGCGACCAGCGCCAGCCCATCCGCGACCACCGCCAGCGTCTCCCGGTCAGCTTCGGTCAGATGGTAGCCCGGCTCCAGCGTCAGCCACAGCACGCCGAGCAAATTGGCGTCCTGCCGCACCGGGCAAACGACCGCGCCGGAAACCGGGTCAATTTCGGCAAAACCAAGAGAGGAAACGTCGCCCAGGTCGATTTCGGGGCGTTCGCCGATGGTCACGGCGTCGCCGCCGGAAGCGCGAAAACCCGCACCGACCGCGCCGGCGATGGGCAGGGTGAATTCCAGCAGCGCCGTAACACAGGCAGGTGTATCCGCTTGCGTTGCGATAGTGTGGAGCATATCCCGCAACTGCTGCATCGCATTATGCTTTGTGTTCACCTGCATTCCGTTTCCACCTCACGCGCGCTTCTTACCGTGTGCTCATTATACTTGCGGGAGACACGCCCGCGCAAACGCTCCCAACCTCGATTGCAGCCTTAATTCTTTCATGCTAAACTTAATAGATAATGTTCTTTATCTGAATACAGGTGGTACCGCGCGAATGGCTGAGAAAATCC
>JADLHH010000588.1 GCA_020848855.1 Anaerolineae bacterium
ATTTAGCGAGGGGCGGGTGACGAACTGCTGTCGTTCGCACCACCCGCCCCTGGTTGCCTGCTCAGCGCAGAAGATTTACAGAGTTACTGTGAGCGCTAGGAACTCGCTTCGGTCGCTTCCGGCGTTGCCATTTCCATGGCGGCAGCCGTGAGCGGGGAAGGAATCTGAATCTGGCTGACAACGGTATTATCGCCCCAGGCTGCCGGGTCTTCAGAGACAACTTCGAGAACGAAGTAATTCGCCAGTTCACGGTCGCCGGTGTCGTCGAAGGTGATGGTTCCGGTCAAGCCTTCAAAGTCGGTCGTGGCGCGAACTTCAGCGGTCACGGCTTCACGGGTCGGCAGCGCGCCGTCGTTGGCTTCGATGGCACGAACGAGGGCTTCCAGCACAATCGCGGTCGCGTCGAAGGACTCGGCGCTGTAGGGAATGGGCGCTGCACCGTAGGCTTCAGTGTAATCGGCGATAAACTGCGCGGCGTCCGGGAAGACCGAGGCGGGACCGGCTGCCGAGCTGTAGTACGTGCCGACGACACCCGCGCCACCGCTTTCGACGTACACGCCGGAGTCGAGACCGTCCGGACCGAGCAACTGCCCGGTGAAGCCACCCGCAACAAGCTGGTTGGCGAGAACGCCCATCTGGTCGTAGATGCCGCCCATGTACACGGCGTCCGGCGCCAGCGCGAGAATCGGCTGGATGATGCTTTCGAAGTTGGAGCGTTCTTCAGTGCCTTCAAAGCCGAGGACGGTGATGCCGAGTTCGGTCGAGCCGTCGCGGAAGAATTCGGCAACGCCCTGCCCGTAAGCGGTCGTGTCGTGGATGACATAGACCGAGGTAATGCCCTGCTCCGACGCAAACTGCGCGCCTACCGCACCCTGCGCGTCGTCACGACCGCAGACGCGGTTGACGGTGGGCAGACCACGGTCGGTCACGTTGACACCCGTGTTCGCGGGGGAAACCATGACGAGGTTGTTGGAGTTGTAGACTTCGGACGAGGGGATGGCGACACCACTGTTGTAGTGACCGATAACGGCGAGAATCGCCGGGTCAGCCACAATCTGCTGGGCATTGGCAACGCCAACGTCCGGGGTCGCCTGGTCGTCGAACGGAACGTACTGGATTTCGAAACCCAGTTCCGTCAACGGACCGGAAAGCTGCGCAATCGCCAGTTCAACACCATTGCGAATGCCGACAC
Source organism: Anaerolineae bacterium (assembly GCA_020848855.1). The sequence continues at coordinate 1,193 of JADLHH010000588.1, forward strand.
CCTGAAGCGACTGCCCACCGGAGAGCGGGCTCTGTGATGCAATCTTGATTACCTGTGTGTCCTGTGCCTGTACCAACGATGTGCTGAGGACAACCGCGAGCACCAGCAGTAAAACGACGACGGAAAATCTACTTGCTTTCATTACCGTTCTCTCCATATTTTTAGCGCGCAATAATAAGTTTACACGTTCCCTAAATCCGCCGTATGGTCAAGGCAACTGAAGCCCACAGGCAAGATTTAGACAGAGCAGACAAAGAACAGTCTACATTGGATATATCAACTTTCAATAAGCGCTGTTCAGGAGTATTTCACCAGTCCATTTCTGTGTAAGATAGGGGCTCTTCGCCACCCGAACGGAGCCAAGAGCATGACCGACACGCTGCGCGGCGCGCTGTATGGAATGACTGCTGCCGCCATCTGGGGCGGGATGTACGTGATTTCCGACGTCGTGCTCCAGACGATTCCACCGTTCACGCTGCTGACCGTGCGGCTGGTGATGGGCACTCTGGTACTGTCACCGATGGTGATTCCGTTCGTGCTGCGGCAAAGCACACGTCCATCGCGGCGGCAGATCGTCCAGATGCTGCTGGTGGGACTGGTCGGGTTCGGGGTGAGCGTGGGGGCGCAGTTTGTCGGCACGGACAAATCAACGGCGGTCAACGGCACGCTGGTCACCAGTTCGTCACCCGCGTTCATCCTGCTGTTCGCGGTGCTGATCCTGCGCGAACGGCTGACCGGGCAGCGAATCGCGGCGGTGGTGCTGGCGACGATCGGGGTGATCGTGATCATCGACCCGGCGAATGCCGATTTCAGGTCGGAGACGTTTGCCGGAGATACGGCGCTGGCAGTCGCAGCACTGACATGGGGCTTGTATTCGGTGCTGGTGCGCAAAGTGAGCGCCCAGCTTGACACGCTGGTGGTGACTTTCTTCGCGTTCCTGGGCGGATTACTGCTCACGATTCCCGCCGCCGCGCTTGAACTGCCCCAACGCCCGCTCGGTGAGATCACACCGACGATAGTGCTGGGCGTGCTGTACCTGGGGGTAGTTTCGACCGCCGTGGCGATGTGGATGTGGAACCGCGCGTTTGCACTGGTCGATGCTTCGGTCGCGTCGCTGTATTTCTTCGCGCAGCCGCTGGTGGGCACGCTGCTGAGCGTGATTCTGCTGAACCAGCGGATGACGCTGAACCTGTGGATAGGCAGCGGATTGATCGCAGCCGGTGTTCTGCTGTCAATTTACATACGGCGCAAGCGAGAAATGAGCGTTATAGTATAGGGATATTCTTGGCTCCCCAGCCTGCACTATTTAATGACGAAAGGATTTTATTGTGGCAGATTACCACCCGAAACCCGAAGACAGATTTACATTTGGCTTGTGGACAGTAGGCAACGTCGGACGCGACCCGTTCGGCGTGCCAACCCGCAATCCGATCTCGGCAATCGAGATCGTCGACATGCTGGCGGAAGTCGGCGCTTACGGCGTCAACTACCACGACAACGATCTGATCCCGATTGACGCAACGCCTGCCGAAGCCGACCGACTGGTGAAGGAATTCAAAGCAGCGCTCGACCGTACCGGGCTGAAAATGCCGATGGCGACGACGAACCTGTTCACCGACCCGGCATTCAAGGATGGCGCATTCACTTCAAATGACCCGAAGGTGCGCGCCTACGCACGGCAGAAGGTCCTGCGCTGCATGGACCAGGGCGTTGAACTGGGCGCGGAAGTGTTCGTGTTCTGGGGCGGGCGCGAAGGCACGGAGAGCGACGCGAACAAGAGCCCGCTGGACAGCCTGAAGCGGATGCGCGAGGCGATCAACTTCTTCTGCGAATACGTGATCAGCCAGGGGTACAACCTGAAGCTGGCGCTGGAACCGAAGCCGAACGAACCGCGCGGCGACCTGTACCTGCCGACAGTCGGAGCGATGCTGGGCTTCATCGGCACGCTCGACCACCCGGAGATGGTGGG
>JADLHH010000589.1 GCA_020848855.1 Anaerolineae bacterium
GCTGTCCGAAGGCGAAGAGATAGTCCTCGCCGTGCCGGGCGCGACTCTGATCAACGCGGATTGGACGCTAACCACTTCGCTGAGTCCCTCGATAGATGCGGGTCTGCGGCTGGCGATTCCTGCCGGAAGTACATTAGTCCTACGGGGCAGGCGGTTGGGCGACCGCTTCGCGCCGCTCGGTCTTGGCGGACACACGCAGAAGGTTGGCAAGTGGATGATCGATCATTTTGTGCCGCGCCACCTGCGCGAACGGCTGCCGGTGCTGGTGGTCGATGATGAAGTCGCCGCGCTGTGGTGGAGTCGCTGGATCATTGGCGAAAAATTCGTCGTCAATTGGCGCGTCGTCCCGTTCGACCACGACCAAGTCGTAATCCACGCGAAGCTGCACACCGCCCTTCAACTGCGCCCGCCCGCCGACATTGCCCTCATTTGCCAGCCGAACGGCAGCGACGACATGTACGTAACTCACGTCGGCTGCGCCGCCCAACTGACCCACTGCCCATATAATCAAGCGCCGCTGCAGCGCCGGGTGCAGCCCGCGAAAAACCGTGTTCGGCAGGCGAATGCGCCCTTCGCTGCGGGCGACGTGCTGATCGATAACCTCATGCAGGGCGCGGTCGGCAAAATCGTCTTCGAGCGCGGCGATCTCGGCAAGCTGGAGCAGCCGCCGATCAACCTGCGGCGAAACGTCGCGCAGTTTCGGGATCACGTCCAGGCGCAGACGGTTGCGCGTGTAGCGCGTATCATCGTTGCTGGCGTCGCGGCGCGGCTGCAAGCCGTGTTCACGGCAGTAGGCGTCGAGGTCGGCACGCGGCACACCCAGCAGCGGACGGATCAGTGTCAGATCGGGATGTTCAGGCAGCGGCGCGACATACGCCATGCCCGCCAGTCCGCTCAGGCTTGCGCCGCGCAGCAGGTGCAGCAGAATCGTCTCGACCTGATCGTCAGCGTTGTGGGCGACTGCGATCCGTTCAGCGCCGACATCCTGCGCCACCGACGCCAGAAAGTCGTAGCGGGCAGCCCGCGCCGCCGCTTCAACGCTCATGCGATGCTCATCTGCCAGCGCGCGCACGTCCTTTTTGCCCGCCGTGACCGGCAGCCCCCACGCCCGCGCAGTCTCGACGACGAAGCGGGCATCGTCTGCGCCAGCCGCGCCGCGCAAACCGTGATCGAGTGTGGCAACGTGCAGCCGCATGTCCTCAAGCCCCGGCTGCCCACGCAGGTTCGCCAGCAGATGCAGCAGCGCCAGCGAGTCCGCACCCCCCGAAACGCCGACGACTATGCTCCCCGCGCCATACGGAAGCAGATTATGGGCACGAATTACGGCAAAAAGCTGTTCTGTCAGGTTCATGCCTGCTTTGTATTCAATTCCCCTCATGTTATAATGCCGCGCGCTGCTTCATCGCGTTAGGAGACGCTGTGTTAAGTCCGCTCGATTATTTCTTTGGGTTATTCTCTCTTGACGTCGGCATCGACCTGGGCACAGCGAATACCCTCGTCAGCGTGCGCGGCAAAGGCATCGTCATCAACGAGCCGTCGTTCGTCGCCATCGAGAGAAAAACCCGCCGCCCCATCGAAGTCGGATCGCGGGCGAAAGAGATGTGGAGCAAGAACCCTAAGGACATCCTGATCGTCCGCCCCCTGCGTGATGGCGTCATCAGCGAGTTCGAAGTCACCGAAGCGATGCTCAACCATCTCATCCATAAGGCACACGAGCAAAGCTGGGTGCCTATCCCCCGCCCGCGCGTAGTGGTCGGCATCCCCAGCGGCGTGACCGAAGTCGAGAAGCGCGCCGTCTACGATGCGGCAGTCAGCGCCGGCGCGCGCGAAGTCTACCTGATTGAAGAGCCGGTCGCCGCCGCCATCGGCGCGGGGTTGCCGGTACAGGAGACGCGCGGCAGCATGATCGTGGACATCGGCGGCGGCACGACCGAAGTGGCGATCTTCTCGCTGGGCGGCATCGTCATCAGCCGCTCGATCCGCGTGGCAGGCGATGAAATGGACGAGGACATCGTCCAGTACATGCGCACCAAGCACAACCTGCTGGTCGGTGAACCGACCGCCGAGCGCCTGAAAATCGCCATTGGCTCGGCATACCCGCTGGCGCAGGAGCGCGTCGAATCGGTCAAGGGGCGCAACCTGGTCACCGGGCTGCCGACAACGGTCGAAGTCAGCTCCATCGAAATTCGCGAAGCCATTGCTGGGTCGGTGGGCATCATCATCGACACGATCAAGGACGCGCTCGACGACACGCCGCCCGAACTGGTCGGCGACCTGATGGAGAGCGGCATCTGCCTCGCAGGCGGCGGCGGGCTGCTGCGCAATTTCGCCGACCGCGTCACCGAAGAGGTCAACATTCGCGCCTGGGTCGCCGACGACTCGATGACGTGCGTCGCACGCGGTGCCGGTCGCGTCCTCGAAGACTACAATAACCTCCGCCGTCTGCTGGTCGGTCTCGAACGCGGCAGCACGCGCCACTAGCCTCCATTATAATCGAATCGCCAATCTGATATAATCCGCGCCGGAGGACAGCATGAATCTCAACCAGGGTACCGGCTTCAGGCGAAACTGGCGTTCCAACCGGGCATTGTACCTGTTCATATGCCTTATACTGGCGGTCGGGCTGATTATCGGCAGCCGGACGGGGGTGCTCGCTCCGGTCGAAGACCTGCTCGCCGTGCCGCTGCAAGCTGTCTCCGGCGTGTTCAATCGCTTCGCCCTCGCCATCAACGACAACCTATCGCGCTTTTCAGACGTCCAGTCGCTTCAGACACGTATTGCCGATCTCGAAACCGCGCTGGCGCTCTACCAGAAGGAACTGGTGGAACTGCGCGAGATCAACAGTGATTACCAGCGCCTGTCCGACCTGCTGCGCTACACGTCTACGGTACAGAATCAGGAATTCGTCACCGCCAGCGTAATCGGAGTCGACGAAAGCGGCTTCCTGCGCACGATTACGCTCGATCATGGCACACGCGACGGCGTGACGGTCGGGATGCCGGTGGTGACCGGAGAAGGGTTGGTCGGCAGGGTGATCCGCGTCAGCGCGAACGCCTGTCGGGTGATGCTGGTGACCGAACCATCGAGCGCCGTCAGCGCCCGGCTGGAAACGACGCGCGTGCAGGGTACGGTACGCGGGCAGCCGGCGGGCACGCTGCTGCTGGATATGATCCCGCTGGATTCGCCGGTGCAGAACGGCGACCTGGTGCTCACATCCGGCTTGGGCGGCAACTTCCCGCCAGACATCGTGATCGGGCAGGTGACCAGCGTTCGCCTCGCCTCGACCGGACTCAATCAGCAGGCGCAGGTACGCAGCCTGATCAACTTCGATACGCTGGAGTTCGTCTTGATCGTCACCAACTTCCAACCCGTCGACCTGTCCGTATTCGACGAGACGACAACGCCATAATCAATGGGGACGTACTGGGGCATTCCGCTGATCGCGCTGGCGGTCATCCTGCAATCAACGTTTATCCCGCAGATTCGCATCCTCGGCGGCGAACCCGATCTGGTATTCCTGCTCACGCTGTCGTGGTCGATCAACGGACGGCTGGAACAGGGCGTCGCCTGGTCGTTCATTGGCGGCATCGCCGAAGACCTGCTATCCGCAGCGCCGACCGGGGCGTCGGTGATGGGGCTGCTGGCGGTGGTCTTCGCTATTGATCAACTGAAGCAGCAGGTATATCGCCTGGGCTTCCTGTTGATCATCGGCATGGTCATAGCCGGGACGATACTGGACAAGCTGATCTACATGCTGGTCGTGGCGTTCTCCGGGTTCACGATTTACCCGCTGGAAAACCTGACCTACGTCATCCTGCCCACAATCGCCTATAATCTAGTGTTCATCGGTCCCGTCTACTGGGTCATCCGTCGTATCCAGCGGCGCGCCCGACGGGAGCAGCACACATTTCCGTCGTGAAGGTTTGAGGAGCAGCCCGAATGCAGCGGCTCTTACCCTTTCAGGGCTGGCGGCTTTCGTTCTTTCAGGGAATCATCTTCGCCGTCTTCGCACTATTCGCCGTCCGCATGTACCAGCTTCAGATCGTCGAAAACGTCCAGAACCAGGCGCGCGCCAACGAAAACCGCCTGAGTGAAATCCCGGTCGCCGCACCGCGCGGCACCATTCACGACCGCTTCGACATGCCGCTGGCGGTCAACGTACCTGCCTACGACGTGCGTGTCACGCCCGCCGAGCTGCCGGGCGGCGAAGATGACGTGCTGCGTATTTACAACCGCCTCTCGGCGCTGACGGGCGTTCCGCCCACGCGGGCGATCGCGCTGGCATCCGGGCAAAACGTCCGCAGCATCGAAGAACTGGTCGCCGAAGGGGAAGGTATCGCGCCGTATCGCCCGGTCGTCATCGCCCGCGACGTGACCCAGACGACGGCGATGCAGATTCTGGAAGAAGCCTACACACTCCCCGGCGTGGACATCGACAGCGGGGCGGTGCGCGAATACCCCACCGGCGAACTGACCGCGCAGATCATCGGCTACATGGGGCGCATCCCGGCGGAGCGCGAACTCCAGCTCATCGAACAGGGCTACGATCCCGCATACGACCGCATCGGCTATGCCGGGCTGGAGTCGTATCTCGAAACCGAACTTGCCGGGCAGCGCGGACGGATCGTCAACGAGGTCGATGTCGCCGGGCAGCCAATCGGCGATCCGATCATTTCAGTCGATCCCAGCCCCGGCTTGAGCGTGCGGCTGACGCTGGATACCCAGCTTCAAGCCGCCGCCGAGCAGGCACTGCGCAACCGTATTGCCAAAATCAATTCAGACGCCGGGCAGATCGTCAGCCAGACCGGGTCAATCGTGGCGCTCAACCCGACCACCGGCGAAGTCCTGGCGATGGTGAGCTATCCGAGCTACGACAACTCGCGCTTCGCCCGCAATATTGACGTGGATTACTACCTGCGCGTGGCATCCGACCCGCTGATTCCGCTGGTTAACCACGTCACCCAGTCGCTGTACCCGCCCGGCTCAGTGTGGAAGCTGATCACGGCGGCGGGCGTGCTTGAGGAACACGTCATCGACCCGAACTCGACGCTCGACGACCCCGGCTCACTGCTGCTGCCCAACAAATACGCGCCGTTCGACGAAGCCGCCGCCCAGCGCTTCGTGTGCTGGCTGCCGCAGGGGCACGGTCGCCTGAACATCATCGGCGCGATCGCCCAAAGCTGCGACGTATATTTCTATCAGATCGGCGGCGGCAACCCGAATGTCTCCGAACAGGTGCTGAGACCCGGCGGATTGGGCATCGACGACCTGTTCCGCTACGCGACCGCGTTCGGCATCGGCTCGAAGCTCGGCATCGAGCTGCCGTTCGAAAACTACGGGCGTATGCCGGACCAGGACTGGAAACGCCGCCTTTACGGGCAGAACTGGTCGACCGGTGACACGTACAACGCCGCGTTCGGTCAGGGCTACGTCAACGTGACGCCGCTCCAGCTTGCCAGCAGCGTTGCCGCCATCGTCAACGGCGGCACGCTCTACCAGCCGACACTGATCCGCGATTATCTTGACGCCAACGGCAACGTGGTCGAGCCGTTCGAGCCGGTCATCGACCGAACCGTCAACATCGACAACATCCCGGAGACCGAACCGCTCACGCTGATGATCGTCGAGGATATGATCATGAAAGGCGAGAACAGCCTCGCCTGCGTATGCGAATCGGACAGCGAGTTCTATAACCCGCTGCGCTGCAACCCAGACACCTACATTTCGACTGTGAACGTGAGTCCCGAAGACCTGCTATACACGCCGCGCAACTATCGGGTGTCCGTCCCGCCGGATTATACGTGGAGCGACGGCATCTGCACCAGTCTGCGCTTCGACCCGAACTACCGCCCCGCCTTCGTCAGCTCGCAGAATCTGGCATACGTGCGGCAGGGGATGCGGCTCGCCGTCACCGGCGGCACGGCGACAACCGCAAACCTGAGCTATATCGAGGTGGCGGGCAAGACGGGCACGGCGGAATACTGCGACGACGTGGCACGACCGCTTGGCTTATGTAAGCCGGGCAACTGGCCCGCGCACGCCTGGTTCACCGCCTACGCGCCTTACGAAAACCCGGAAATCCTGATCCTCGGCTTCATCTACAACGGCGGCGAAGGTTCCGCTAACGCCCTGCCAATGGTGATGGAGACGATGGAAGCCTACCTGCGCCTGAAAGAACAGCGCAATACCCAGATTACGCCGATCAACGTGGAGCCGACGAATCCGTGATTACACTGGCGCAGCGCCATGCCCGCAGCTACCTGCCTGCCCTGCTCGCCGGGGGTATCGCCTGGGTCGTCTTTCTGACGATTGGGCAAACGCCGATCATCCGCGCGTCGGGCATGGCGCTGGCGGTCGTGGGCATGGCGCTGGCGCTGCGCCTGATGGGTCCGGCGCTCGCCGTGATTGGCGGCTTGGCGCTGGCGTTCAGCCCGTCGTTCTGGATACAGACGGGCGGAGCGGAAAGCCTGAATAGTCTCGAAGTCGGCGGCGCGCTGGCGGCGGCGCTGGTCGCGGCGGGTGCGCTGCTGTGGCTGAGCAAGCGCCCGTTGTTGGGCGTCGCGGCGGGCGTAATTCTGTTCGCCGCGCTGTTCCTGGCGGGCGTCGGTGCGCCGCGCAGCCTGCGCCTGACGACGCTGCTCACCGCCTGGACGCTGTTCCTGCTGGTCGATGGGCTGCTGGTCAGCAACCCGCGCCCGGACGCACCATCGACCGGCACGCTCCAGCCGTATCACACCTACGGGCTGCTGCTCCTGCTGGCGGTCGGCGTTGCCAACGACTCGATGTTCGTGCTGCTCATCCCGGCAGCGGCGCTGGGTTTGTTCCTCTCGCGCACGCGCCTGCCGCTCCTGTACTGGCTGGCGCTGCTGGCGCTGGTCACTTACGGGCTGTACGATATCAGCCAAAGCTATTATTCGGAATTCTGGTGGCATTACCCGGCGGATCAGGCGCTGACGCTCACGCACAACGTTCCGTACCTGATCGCCGGGGTGTGGCGCGAGCCGGAGCGCTGGATCAGCCTGATGCAGTTGATCATCGGGCAGTTTTCGGTGGTCGGGCTGGCGCTGGGCGTGCTGGGGCTGGCGCGGCTGGCGCGCTGGTATCCCCCGGTAGGCGTGGTCACGATGATCGCGTTCGGGACGTATGCCGCCTTCGGGCTGATCTACTTCGGCGCGGACAGCCCGGTGCTGCTGCTGCCGCTGCTGATGATCCAGCTTATGTGGATGACCTACGCGATGTTCACGTTCGGGCAATGGCTGGAGAAAAGCATCCACGCGGCACGCTGGCTCGCTGCCGCCGGGTTCACGCTGCTGCCGCTGATCATGCTGCTGCGGATTGTCGGCGTACCGATGCTCTGAGCGGAGCGCCCGGCAGCCCCGACCCTGATCGGAATGTGGCGGGGAAGATGAGCGGAAAACCTGCAAAAATCCCGACGGGAAAGTCTTCCCGTGCCTAGCTCCATCATCATTCCGGGCAAACTCCCCCTGCGCTCGGCTCCGGTTAACAGACAGACGCGAGAATACGCGAAGCCCGTCGCTCCGCTTGACAGGCGGACGGGAAAAACAGGCGAAGCGCGTCGCGTCCGGTCAAGTGCGGACGGGGAAACGAGGGAGGAACGCAGAA
>JADLHH010000590.1 GCA_020848855.1 Anaerolineae bacterium
GGATTTGACGCTGCAGGACATCATTCTTCAGGTACAGAAGCCGCCGTTCGACAAGCTCGGCGTCTTTCCGATCAACGACTCCATCGCCGAAAAAGAGCGCCAAAAGCTGGCGCTCGACCTGAACAACATCGTCGCCGCGCCGTCGTTCCAGTCGTGGCTGAGCGGCGACCCAATGGACATCCAGAGCCTGCTGTACACGCCGGAAGGGCGCGCGCGCGTGTCGATCTTCTACATTGCCCACCTGAGCGAAAGCGAGCGCCAGTTCATCACGACGCTGCTGCTCGAAAACACGCTCGGCTGGATGCGCACGCTGAGCGGCACGACCAGCCTGCGCGCCCTGCTCTACATTGACGAGATGTACGGCTACTTCCCGCCCTACCCGCGCAACCCGCCGACCAAAGAGCCGCTGCTGCGCCTGTTGAAGCAAGCCCGCGCCTTCGGCTTAGGCATGATTCTGGCGACCCAGAACCCCGGCGACCTCGACTACAAAGGCTTGAGCAACGCCGGGACGTGGCTGATCGGCAGGCTGCAAAGCGAGAACGACAAGCAGCGCGTCATGACCGGGCTGGAGTCGCTGGCGTCGGCGGACAGCAAGATGGACATCAAGGACGTGGGGCGGCTGATCGCAGACATCCCGCCGCGCGTGTTCCTGATGCACAACGTCCACGACCCGTCGGGTCCGGTGATGGTGCATACCCGCTGGGCGATGAGCTACCTGCGTGGTCCGCTGACGCGCCAGCAGGTGCAAACGCTGATGACAGACCAGCGGGCGAAGCTGGCAGCCCGCCAGCCCGCGCCCGTAAACGCAGCGACAAATGCAGTGGCGAGCGCGGGACCCGGCTTCGCCGCGCAGATGGCAGCCGCGCAGGGGAGTGGTGTCGGCGTCTATACGCCGCCGTCGCTCCCGGAATTCCCGACCACGCCCGCCCCGCCGGTGACGCCTCCGGTGACGCTGCCAGATTACGACACCACGCCGAGTACGCCTGTCGTACAGACGAACGGCGCGCCGCCGCCGGAGGGATTCACCAACCGCCAGCCGCCCGTACCGTCGAGCATCGCCCAGTATTTCGTGCCGACCGGCGTGAGCAGCCAGCAGGCGCTCGCCGACTGGTCATACAAAACGAGCGTCGCACTCAGCGCGCCGGGCGCAGCCACGCTGGCATATCGCCCGTTCCTGCTGGCGCAGGTCTCGGTGCGCTACCAGGATCGCAAATCGCAGCTTTACAGCACCCGGCAGTATGCTTACCTCGTCTCGGACATCGACCTCGCCGGGATGGTGCGCTGGGAAGAAGCCGAAACCGCGCCGCTCGACATGCGCCGACTGTCCGGCGAGCCGTTCGACGCCGCGTTCTTCGGCGACCTGCCGCCCGGATTGACCGATTCCCGACGCCTGACGACGCTCAAGCGCGAAGTGGTGGACATCGTTTACACCACGAAGGGGCTGCAAGTCCCGTTCAATTCGACGCTCAACGTGTACGGCAGCCCCGACGGCAATTTCGCAGATTTCCGCTCGCAGCTTCAGCAGAGCGCCCGCGAGCAGCGTGACGCCGAAATGGACGCGCTGACGGCGAAGTACGAAACGCGGCTCGACCGGATTGACGACCAGCAGCGCAAGAAAGCCCAGCGCCGCGACAACGAGCGCCGCGAGCTTGCCGACCTCAAGCGCGAGCAGTTGTTCACCACCGGTGAGGCGGTGCTCGGCTTGCTGAAGGGGCGCACCGCTTTCACGCTTTCGCGCATGAGCCGCAGCGCCTACTACAAGCAGCAGTCGAAGGGGCAGCTTGAGATGGCGGAGCTGGAAGTCCGGCAGCTTGAGGAAGACAAGGCGCAAGCCGTGCAGGAGTACGAAGCGAAAGTGCGCGCCATCAACGAGCGCTGGGCGCGAGTCGCCACCACCGTCGAGCAGTACCAGATCACGCCGTACAAGAAGGACATCAGCCTCGACCTGTTCGGCATCGGCTGGATTCCGTACTGGTACGTGTGGGTGAACAACCAGCCGCTGCTGCTGGCGGCGGTGCGGTAACGCTTTACGGTACACCTCATCAACAGACGCGCTCACAGGGGCAGACTCGTGTGTCTGCCCTTTTTGTCCCCCGCCGAAATCCCAAGTTGGGATAAAATTGGGATATCCGAATCATTCATCCAGATGCCCCGGCACACGCCGGGTATGGGATTCGCGTGCCATGCTGCGGCTGATCCTGCCGATCACGTTCTGCCTGTTTGCTGTGCTCACCGCGCTCGGCGGGGTGATCGCGCGCGAGTGGGGCTGGAACGAATACGCATCCGATGATTTGTACGTGGTCTATGCCCAGACGATCAACACCGTCCGGCGCTATTTCATCGTCAGCGAGGCGGGCGGGGACGCCGGGGCGCTGCTGACGTGGGAAAACGACTCGATCATCGACGTGGACTGCTCGCCGAACGGGCGGCTGTTCGCCTTCTTCACCAGCGCGGCGCGGCTCTACGTCGTCGATGCGCAGGGGGTGGTTTACAATCAGGTCATCGACCCGGCATACGTGACCTTCAACCCCGGTCTCAACGTCGCCAACAACGGGACGGCGGCATTCTTCGAGCGCGGCGGCAGCGGCCTGCTGGTCAATGCCGAAGGCGTCGTGCCGCTGGAGCCGCCGCAGGCGAACCGCGATTTCTGGAACGTCCAGATTTCGTCGGGCGACCTGATGATCTGGAACGGCTCGCTGCGCGACGGCACGCTGGTCTACACGCCATCATCCGGCGACGTGATCGCTGCTGTGCCGGGGACGGTGACGCAGGGTTGGCTGGCAAGCGAGCAAATCTTCGCCTTCACCTATCCGACGCAGGCGTCGAGCGGCACGTTCCTGATGGACCCCGGCAGGCAGACCATCTTTCACCTGACCGACCGGCGCTTCGCCGTGTCGTTTTCGCCGGACGGCAGGCAGGCGGCAGACTGGGTCGCCGCCGACACGCTGATCGCCTATTCGCAGGTGATCGTGTACGACCCACTGTCGCCGAACCCGCCGCTGAAGCAGGTGACCCACGAGCAGAATGTATCCTCGCTGCCGATCTGCTTTCTGGCGTTCCGCCCGGCGATGATGGGTGGGGGGTGAGGAACGCTTTTCCAACCGCCTGCACGACTAAATAATCGACGTGTATAGCTGTCCAACCGCAAATCTTCGTCGCTTCCTGGGCATAAGACACTCCGAATAGATGAGGAGGGAACCATGACGACGAAACAAATCGCCCGGATTGGAATGGCTGGGCTGACCCTGCTCATTTTTACTGCCACTGCCTATGCCCAAACAAGGAGCGACGCAGATGGCGACGGTGTCCTGAACCCTGTCGATAAGTGTCCGACGGTGCCGGGTCCGGCTTCAAACAACGGCTGTCCCCTTCCTGAAAACGGCGGCATCCCCGACCGTGACAGCGACGGCGTGGCAGATTTTGTCGATCAATGCCCGGATCAAGCCGGGACGGGCTTCACCGAAGGCTGCCCGGTCGAACCTGCGCCCGATATGCCGCCGGTTGTTCAACCGCTTCAGCCGCAGGCGGTGATGGTCTGGGAGAGTCTGAGCGAGTGCATGGTCGGCGTGCCCCTGACCTCGACGACCGGCGTCAACGTCCGCGAACAGCCAACGACCAGTTCGGCGATCATCGGGCACCTTGCCCCCGGACCGCAGTTCGCGCCCTACTTCCGCAATTATGACGAGAACAACGCAGTTTGGTTCGGCGGCGCGCCCGCTAAAGATAGCTGGGGCTGGGTGGCGGGCAGCGTGATAATCGACAACGGGCAATGCGCCAGCCTGCCGATGCTCATCCACGTCGATGCGCCCGGCGCGACCAACGCGCTGATCCTGCCGCCGAATCTTGACCAGCCTGATCCGGGTGTCGATGATGCGACGCCAGTACCGCTGTCCGCCATCAACTGGGACGCGCTGACCGACAGTCTCGTCGTGCCGGTCGAAGGCGGCGAGAATGACTCGTCCATGGAACGTACCGGTGGCGGGCGCAATCCTTATATGATCGTGAAATTAAAGGAAGTCATTATCACGGGCGTTGGACCTACGGGCGGCGATCTCCCGCCCGAACCTGCCCCTCAGCCGACCGCCGCGCCCTCCCCCGCCCGACCGCTGCCGGTGCTGCTGGTCATCGCGGATATGTATGATTCGGATTGTGCGGCAATCGGCAGTGATCAATGCCTGCTGATGGCGCTCCGGCTTCCCGAATTTGGCGACCAGCCGGGACAATGCTCGGACGCTTCCGGCGAGCAGAAACGCCGTCTGTCCCGGCTGCTGGAGGCTGCCCTCAAGGGCAAGGTTTTCAAAAAAGTTGAGATTCACGGTACCGCACGCAGCGCCGAAACGACGCCGCAGGCGATGGTGACGATTGACGGCGACGGCAGCGTCGTGCCGGTGGAACAGAACGAGGGCAGCGCGAACTGGAACTACGCCTGCGCCGTCGTCGGGTTCGCGCCCGACGGCGAATCAGAGGCGATGGGCGACGGCTCGGTGCGGTTCATAGTCGATACCGTCGTGCTGCTGCCCGCTTTACCCGCCGTGCAGTAGGGGGGGAAACGAAGGGAACACAGCGTCAGGAATGGCGCTCCGTTCCCCTATCCGGCGACTGATGAGCGCAGGCAAACCGTAGCCAACCCGCTCCGCACCAAGCCGCGAACCTGCGCTAAAATCGGAACATGAGAATAGTCTACCGTTTCCACGTCCTCCGCCGCTGGCAGAAAGCCGCTTTGATTTTCGGCGCGCTCGTGATCGCGCTCGGCGGCTTAACCTATGTGTGGCTGTTCGCGGATTTGCCGTCGATTGACCGCTTGCAGGCGGGCATGGCGCTGCCCTCGACGCGCATCTACGACCGCAGCGGCAAGCTGCTGTACGAAATCCTCGCCAATTCGCAGACCAGCGGGCGCAATACCGCTATTCCGCTCGACAGCATCCCGCAGGCGTGCCAGCAGGCGGTGATCAGTACCGAGGATGCCAACTTCACCGATCACCCCGGCGTCGACGTGGTCGGCATCGTGCGCGCGCTGTGGATCAACCTGCGCGGCGGCGAGGTGATCGCCGGGGGCAGCACGATCACCCAGCAGGTAGCGCGCAATCTGCTGCTCGACCCGGAGCAGCGCGCCGAGCGGACGATTCAGCGCAAGCTGAAAGAAGCGATCCTCGCCATCCGGCTGCAGAACGCCTACAGCAAGGACGACGTGCTGGCGCTGTACCTCAACCAGTCGTATTTCGGCAACCTGGCTTACGGCATCGAGGCGGCGGCGCAGGCATATTTCGGCAAATCCGCGCCCGATCTGTCGCTGTCGGAGTGCGCGCTGCTCGCCGGGCTGCTGCAAGCGCCGTCGGTCTACGACCCGCTGACCGACCTCGACGCAGCGAAAACCCGACAGGGCGAAGTCCTCGACCTGATGGCGCAGAACGGTTCTATCACGGCGGCGCAGGCGGAAGCCGCCCGGCGCGACGAACTCCAGTTCGCCGCCAGCCCGTTCCCGATTGAAGCGCCGCACTTCGTCATGGCGGTGATCAAGCAGTTGGAGCGCGAGTACCCAGAGCAGCTTTACAACGACGGTCTCGACGTGATCACGACCGTCGACCTCGACTGGCAGCAGGCGGCGCAGCGCTTCGCCCGGCTTCACCTCGACGCGCTCAACCACCCGACGGTCGCCGGGAGAGTGCCCGCCAACGCCAACAACGCCGCGCTGGTGGCGCTCGATCCGCACACCGGGCAGGTGCTGACCATGCTCGGCAGCCCGGATTATTTCGATGAGAGCATCGACGGCGCGGTCAACGCAGCGCTGGCGATGCGCCAGCCGGGCAGCGCGCTCAAGCCGTTCACCTACGCGGCGGCGATGAACCCTGTCTTGCCCGATCCCTGGACAGCGGGGACGATGATCCTCGACGTGCAGACGCCGTTCGTCACGCGCAGGCTGGAAAGCTACAGCCCGGCGAATTTCGGGCTGGTCGAACACGGACCGGTCACGATCCGCGAGGCGCTGGCGTCGTCGTTCAACGTGCCGGCAGTCGTCGCGCTCGATCACATCGGCATTCAGGCGATGGTCGAACTCGCCGCCGACGCCGGGGTGACCTCGCTGGCGGAAAACACGCAGGTCGACCTGTCGATCACGCTCGGCGGCGGCGAAGTGCGGCTGCTGGACATGGCGCAGGCGTACAGCATCTTCCCCAACGGCGGCTACCGCGTCGAGCCGACCTTCATCCTCAAAGTAACCAACCGCAAAGCCGATCAGGTACTGTACCAGTGGCAGCCGACCGCACCCGGCTCGACCAGCCAGACGGTGCGCGTGATCGACGAGCGGCTCGCCTACATCATCAGCGACATCCTGAGCGACAACGAAGCGCGGCTGCGCGGCTTCGGACTGAACCGCGCGCTCAACATCGGGCGTCCGGCGGCGGCA
>JADLHH010000591.1 GCA_020848855.1 Anaerolineae bacterium
CCATCCCGAACTTCGAGAATTCTCGCGCTTCTTCCAGCACGATCATCCCTTCAGGAGTCAGCGCAAGCATCCGATCCTCGGACACTCCGGCGCGCCGCTGCGGGTCAATCGCCGGCTGAAAGACAGCCCGGAGGACGGGTTCGCCTGCGAACAGCGCGTAATACAGATAATTCGCAAATTTCAGCGGCATCGAATTCCAGAGCGCTACCCAGTCAGCCCGCGAGAGAACCGGCGCGCTGACTTCCGGGCAGCGCATCGTTTTCCTCAGCCGCTCCACTTGGGCGCGCATGAGCAGGTCGCCGACGCCGTTGTATTCGATTTTCAACGTCTCAAGCGTGCTGCCCGCGATCCAGCAGAAAGACACGTAACCGTAGAGGAGGATGATCGCCAGATCGACGTGAAGCAGATTGTCGAACGGGATAACGATCTCATTAAACGTCGAAGTGCGCTGCTTCTCGATGACCAGCAGTTGATCGCCGCCGAAAACCAACGTCCGTTCGGGCGTTATGCGCCGACCGAGTTTAATCGAGAAGAGCCGAGTCTGACGAACGACGGCATATTCCTGTGACGGGGCGAAGATGATCGTCTCAGGACGAAGCGCGGGATGACGGCGTAACCGCTCGGCGACAGATGCGGGGAGATCTTCGCTTGAGGGAACGATGCGGAGAAAGTAGTCCTCCGTTTTTCTCATCGCAGTTCTCCAGTCAGCAGCGAGCTGCACAGATAAGGGAACTGAAACTCTGAGTCGGAAAACTCACTTTCTACAGTGGCGCGATTTCCGAAATGGCGTCAGTGACAAACATCACTACCCACCATCTCGGCTCGATGCCCCCGATGCCGGAGATACCGGACAGGCTTGCGCTGTTCTGCTGGCTTACGCCCCCGGCTTAATGCGAATGTCGTGGGCGACGCGCAGGATCGCATCCAGACTCTGCTCCACATCCTGGTTGGTGGTCGCCCAGCTTGAAACGCTGATGCGCATCGCCGTCTGCCCGTGCCAGATTGTGCCGCCGCACCAGCTTGTCCCCTCGCGCTGAACCGCCGCGATCACCTGCCGGGTCGTTTCCGCGTCGCCGAACGACACCATCACCTGATTGGACACCACTTCATTCAGGATGTCGTACCCGGCTTCCCGGAGTCCGTCGGCAAAGCGCGCCGCCTGCCGGCAATTGCGTTCCAGCATCTCGGCAAGCCCAGACCGCCCCAGCGACTTCAGCGCTGCCCAGATTTCGACGCCGCGCGCCCGCCGCGAAAGCTCCGGCGTGAACTGGAAGGCGTCGCGCTGGTCACTCTCGATCAGGTAGCTGGCGCTGGTGGACATCGCCGCGCGCAGGTGCAGCGGCTCGCGGACAATCGCCAAGCCGCTGTCGTAGGGCACGTTCAACCATTTGTGGGCGTCCATAGACCACGAGTCGGCATCGGCGCAGCCCGCCGTCAGGTGCGCCCGTTCCGGGTTGGCGGCAAGCCACATGCCGAAAGCTCCGTCAACGTGTACCCACGCGCCCGCTTCATGAGCGCGCGCGCACAGCGCGCCGGCTGGATCGAACGCGCCGGTGTTAACGTTCCCGGCTTGAATGCACAGGATGGTCGAACGATTCAGCGGCGGTAGCTGATCGGGTCGCATCCGCCCCTGACCGTCGGCGGGACCGCGCACGACTCGCTCACGCCCCAGCCCCAGCAGGCTCAAGGCTTTGAGCAGGCTGGCGTGGACTTCATCGCCAACCACCACCGTGATCGGCGGCGCGCCGAACAAGCCGCGCGCCTCGACATCCCAGCCGGCGCGCTGCAAAAGCGCGTGGCGGGCGGCTGCCAGCCCGGTGAAGTTCGCCATCGTCGCGCCGGTCACGAAGCCGATTTCAGCGCTCGCCGGAAATCCGAGCGCGTCCAGCACCCACTTGCGGGCGATGTCTTCGATCACCGCACCCACCGGC
Source organism: Anaerolineae bacterium (assembly GCA_020848855.1). The sequence continues at coordinate 1,932 of JADLHH010000591.1, forward strand.
GATGCCACGAACAGCCCGGCATTCTGATCCCACGCGCCCGCCAGCCAGTTGGCGGCAAGTGCCGCCGGCAGCGCCCCGCCGATCACAAAGCCATAGTAGCGGCTGCCCGCCGATGCGACCGTCCCCGGCGAGCCGGCTTCATCGAGCAGCCGGAACACGTCGGCAGGATCGGTTGGCGCTTCCGGCAGCGCCCCGCCGAGGGCAGACAGATGAGCGATGGCATCTGGCGTCGGGTACACATCGCGGTCGTCCAACACATCGAGGTAGCGAATCGCCGCATCGGCGGCTGCCCGGAGCAGGTCCGAATTCATGATCAGTCCCCTGGTTTCATCTGAACGACCCGAATGGCGCTATTATACCTGCATCCTATTATCCGCCATTCCGCCAGCGCTCGGCTTCTTCGGCAAACGCATCCCATGCCAGCTTGGGCGCGCCGTCCGCCGCCCGCAGACCGAGCGTACACAGGTACGCGTGAAAGTTCGGATGGCTCAAGCCATAGTAGGCTTCCAGTTCGCTGCAAAAGTCATCCGAAAGGTCGTGGAGCAGGAAGAAGTCGAGGAACGGGATCGCACCGCCCGCCGCTTCCCACGCCGCGAACACGCTGCGGACGAACTGCGCCTGTTCGGCTTGCGAGCCGTCGAGCAGGTCGGCGCTGGGGTAGCCGACTTCCTGCAGCACGACCGGACGCCCGCCCGCCAGCTCGATCATCATCGGGAAATCGGTCAGCGGCGCGTCGGGGTTGTCCGCCGTGAACGCCACGCCCAGCGGATAGTAGGTCACGATCAGCACGTCGCTGTTCTGGTTGAGGCGCAGCACCTCGTCGGTGTAGTCCAGCAGCCCCTTGTAGGTGACGGTCACGCCGACCTGTATTTCGGGCGCGACCTGATGCACATAAGCGACCGCGCCGTCGTAAAACGCCTTGTAGGCGTCCCAGTCACGGTAATTGGCGAGATACACGTCGACCTCGTTGCCGATGCTCAGGTAGCGCGCGTCGTGGTCGAGCGCAGCGAGGATGGCGTCGAACAGCGCCTCGAAGCGCCGGAGCATCTGCGGGTGGTCGAACGGCACGTCGAGCAGGTCGGCGGGCGTCTCTTTCGCGGTCGTGTTGATCACCTGCACGCCGAGCATGATCGTGTCATGAAAGAAATCCTGATAGCCGTTGATGCCGTCGACATAGTCGTCGATCTGGACGCCGTCGGGTTCGAGGACGCTCCATTTTTCGGTAAAGGCGTTGCCGTTGACGCCGACGCGGTGCGACAGGAAGACGGCATCGACATAGTCCTGAAATTCGGGTTCGGGGATCATCGGCGGGTTCATCGCCATCGCCAGCACCTGCGCGGGATCGTCCGTCGATGCCTGGGCATCGACGGGCAGCGGAGCAACGCCGGTCGCCAGCAGCCCCAGCACGCCGAGCCATACGCCAAACCGGAAGTTCATCGCCTGCTCCTTCTCCTGTTCGCTGATTTGTCCCTTATACGCGCGGCAATGCCTGACCGTTGCAAGCGGCGCGGTCTTATCCGGTTTTGGCATGGAGCGCTACAATGGAGGGTACGCTTGTTTACTGATGCATGATGATGGGAAAACGGCTTCATGACCGCTGATTTCGACCTGCACATCGACCGTCAGACCGAGTACGACTGCGCCAAGTGGACGCAGTACCCCGACGGTGTAATCCCGCTCTGGGTGGCGGATATGGACTTTCGCTCGCCGGAGCCGGTGATCCGCGCGCTGCACGAGCGCGTCGATCATGGCATATTCGGCTACCAGATGGACTGCCCTGACCTGCGCGAAGTGCTGGTCGAGCGGCTGCACACCCGGCACAGCCTCGCGGCGGCGACGGATCAAATCGTGTTCCTGCCGGGTCTGGTCTTCGGCGTGAACACGGTCGCGCGGGCGCTCGGCGCGCCGGGGTCGGGCATTCTGGTGCAGACGCCGGCTTACCCCCCGTTCCTGAGCACCCACACCAATAACGACCGCGTCCTGCAGACCGCGCCGCTGGCGGCGTCGGTGAGCGACGGCATCCTGCGGTACGAGATCGACTTCGACGCGCTCGAAGCCGCCGTCACGCCGGAAACGAAGCTGTTCGTGTTCTGCAACCCGCACAATCCGGTCGGGCGCGTCTACACGCAGAAGGAACTGGAAGGCATCGCCGAATTCTGCCTGCGTCACGACCTGATCCTGTGCTCGGACGAAATTCACTGCGATCTGGTGTACGAGGGCAGCCAACACATTTCGATTGCCTCGCTGTCGCCGGAAATCGCCGACCGCACGATCACGCTGCTCGCGCCGAGCAAAACGTTCAACCTGCCCGGCTTCGGCTTGGGCTTCGCCGTGATCCAGAACCCGGCGCTGCGCGAACTGATCGACACGACCGCCCACAAGACGGGCGCGGGCGTGACCGCGCTCGCCTATACGGCGGCGGAAGCGGCGTATCGTGAGGGGCAGCCGTGGCTGGACGACGTACTGGTCTACCTGCGCGACAACCGCGACATGGTGGTCGAATTCATGCGCGACAACCTGCCGGACGTGCCGATTACTCAGCCGGAAGGGACGTATCTGGGGTGGATGGACTGGCGCGGGCACGACCTGCAGCCCACGCCCTACCAGTATTTCCTCGACCACGCGCAGGTCGCCTTCAGCAACGGCGAAGCGTTCAACGCGCCGGGTTTCCTGCGCATCAACTACGCCACGACGCGCGGCAGGCTGATGGACGCGCTGTACCGGGTTAAGGACGCGCTGGCATCGTGAGATAGACACCGTAGGGCGAGGCGTGCCGGTAGGTCAGTAGAATAAGGTGGAAACTGTTTTCTAACCTTACCTCACCCCTAAATCCCCTCTCCGAATTCAGAGAGGGGACTTAAAAACGCGTTGTGACCCGTGCTGTACCCCTTCGCCATGTTATGGCTGAGGGACACAGGGGTGAGGTTTGTAATAAACGCCGTAACCACGCTATTCTACGCACCTACCGGCGTGCCTCGCCCCTACACATTCACATCCTCTTTGACCAGCTCGAACGTCAGCACCCACACCTCGGCGTCCAGTTTGTCCGCCCCGTGAACCGAGCGCCACATCTCGAAAAACGCCTCGCGGCTGGCGACGCCTTCGGCTTTCGCATCGGCTGCGGTCGCCTCGGAGGCTTTCCGGCGCTCAATCGCCAACATCCGAATGTGGGCGACGGCGGGCTTGCCGCGCGCCGGCTGGACGGCGTAGGTCTTGCCGACGCGGTATTTGTCGCGCCCGTTGATCTTCACCGCCTCAATCGCGCCATCATTGCCGCGCTCGGCGGAGTCGTTGGGCGTGACGACGCGGCGCGTCTGGGTTTTCTTCCCGCTCAGTACCAGTTCGAGAGTATGTTGAAACAGCATGGCAGTTCTCCTGTGCTGTCGTACTGGCGTAGATTTAAGCAGCGTGTTCCAGGATATACAACCCAAACGCCCCCAGGAGGGGGCGCTTGGTTTACGGGGAAGCCGTCCGCGGCGCGGGTGGGGGGACCTCAACCGCGAACATCCTGAAGTATACGAAGTGCCGCGTGTCGAAACTCGACGTTTGATCGACGCTTGTACTACGCTCCGGCTGGCAGAACGCGGCGGGTTTCGGCTGGCGAGCAGCGGAGAAGCACACGCTTGGTAAAGCATCTGCCGGGTAAAGCACCTGCCGACCGCCTCGCAGATCGCCGGAGCGGTGTTTATAATCGGCGTAATAAGGAGGAGTGCGTTGAAAGCTCGGCTGGTGATACCGCTGCTGGCGCTGGTGGTGCTGGCTGCCTGCAATCTCGATGTGCCGCAGGTCACGCCTACCGTCGCGCCGTCGCTCACGCCAAGCTGGACGCTGACCCCGCCTGATACCGCCACCCCGACGCGAACGTTCACGCCGACCCGCACCGCAACCGGGACGGCGACGCGCACGCCATCAAATACGCCAACGGCG
>JADLHH010000592.1 GCA_020848855.1 Anaerolineae bacterium
AGGCGGTGCAGCTTCTAGTCAGCGATACCGGCGCGGGCATCCCCGAAGACAAGCTCCCGAACATCTTCGAGCGTTTCTATCGCGTCGAGGAAGCGCGCAGCCAGAATCAGGGCGAGTCCGGGTTGGGATTAGCGATTGCCAAATCGATTGTCGAGGCGCATCACGGGACGATCACCACCGAGAGCCGCGTCGGGGAAGGCACGACGATCACCGTCACCCTGCGATCCGCTGCTCCGGCTGCGGCTCAGCCCGCCGTCCAGCCCGAACCCGTGTGACCAACAACCAAAAGCCGTCGTCCTTCGTGGGCGACGGCTTTTTAGATTGGGCTTCAGAGCGGGCGCTTCGGCTGCCGGTCAGGTCGCCTCGGATGTGACGGCGTCGGCGGCGAAGTCGATCTTCAGCGTGACCTCATTCCCCACGTCGGCGACGAACGCCACGCTGGGGATGCTCAGGGTGAAATCCGACCGCAGGATAGTCGCTTCGGCGTGCCCCACCAGCCGGTCGGCGGTTTCGAGCGTTGCCGTCACCGTGAACGTGACCGGCTGTGTCGTCCCCGCGATGGTCAGGTCTCCGGTAACCTCGAAATCGAGCGTGTCGCCCACTTCCGCGCTGGACGGCAGATCGGAAATACTGGTGGGCTGGAAGGTGATGATCTGGTTGGCGTCGGCTTCGGACTGCAGGACGAAGCGCGCGACCGCGTTATCGCGCCGCTCGTCGTCGGTGGCGAAGGTGCGGGCGTTGATCGCGATCTCGCCGATCTCCGTCTGCGACAGATCGTTGAGATCGATCACGATATCTCCGGCGACTTCGCTGGTCGTGCCGACGACCGTCTTGGGCGAGCCGTTCAGGACTTCGTCGATGGTGTACTCGACGGTCGACTCGTCCTGTGTGATACGAAAGAGCGTCGACTCGCGCTCACTGGCGGCGTCAAGCTGTTGAGCGCTCGTTTGAACACGGGCGCTCGGCAGGGCAACTCCCCGCGTCAGATACAGAAATACGCCGATACTGATGGCGGCGACGAGCGCGGCGACGCCGGCTGCGATTTGAAGTTGGCGCGGCATGGTTTTTCTCCTCGGACAACCCATATCCATCCGATGCCGCCAATGTAACAGCCGCTTATTCAGAAGATGTTCAGTCCCTGTTGGCTTTTGCCATAGCCCGCCGCCGAATTTCAAAAGAATGCAACATCTTCTGAACACGTTCTGAATACCGCGTGCGTATTCTAGGGACGATGCAAGGTTTAGGGGATGGAAATGGCAACACAGGCGAAAAGTTTGTCCATGCCGCTGGTGACGCCGCAGTCGTCGTCCGGGAATATCATCACGCAGGTGCTGCGCCTGATCTTCCAGCCGGTGACGTTCTTTCGTGCCATGCCCGGCGGCAACCAGTGGGTACTGGCGGCGCTGCTGGTGCTGGTCGTCACCGGCTATACGGCGACCACCCAGGTGCAGTCGAGTGCATCCAGCGCGAGCGACACGGCTGCGCAAAGCGCAGGCTTCGACCTGAGTCTGTTCGATGAAAGCGCGACTCAGAGTGATGCCGCGTCCGCCACGCAGGAGACTCAACAGACGCAGCAGCCCCAGCAAACCGTGACCGATACCACCGACAGCAGCGACACCAGCAGCGACACCATCCTGATGAACGCGCTGATCGCCGCGAGCGGCATGTTGGTGATATGGGTGGGGCAAACGGCGCTGCTGTCGCTGGTATCGATGTTTCGCGGGTTTGCGCCGCAGGTGGGCAAGAGCCTTCAGATCGCCGTGTGGGCGAGCCTGCCGCTGGCGCTCATGCTGGGGCTGCGCTACCTCCCGCCGAGCCTGCTGCTTGCGGACGAGGCAACCAGCGTGCCGCAGTTGACGGTTACTCAGACCGAGCCGTCGCAGATCACGGCGGGGCAGAGCGCTACGCTGTCGATCATCGGCACGAATTTCAGCAGCAGCACAACGGTGCGGCTGGTCGGCTATGGATTTCTAGCGACGACGCTGGTCAACAGCGGCGCGCTCACGGTGGCGCTGCCTTCCGGCATTCCTACCGGCGTCTATTCGATTGAGGTTGCCGATTCAACTTCCGGCAGCGCCGTCGCGCCGGGGACGCTGACGGTGGTCGCCGCCGCTGTCGTGACAACCGCGACTGCGGTTGCGACGGCGACGCCTACCGCGACCGCCGTCGCAGGGCAGCCGAGGCTGGTGGTGAACACGTTTTACGCCAGCCCCGCTAGTATTTTCCCCGGCGGCACGACCACGCTGACCATCGAGGTGCTGAATGTCGGCAGCCGGACGGCGGAAGGCGTCGTACTCGCGCTGGGCAGCAGCACATTCACGCCCGCGAACGGGCAGGCGAGCGTCATGCTGCCCGACCTGCCGGCGATGACTTCGTATGTTGTGACACTTTCTGTCACAGCACCGTCGGATGCAGCCGAAGGTTCGCAGAGTATCCCGTTGGTGATGACCTCGCGCGACTTCAGCGGGCAGATGTACACCAATGATGCATCCGTGAGTGTGACGGTGCTGGAAGTCGTGACCGGCACGTCCCAACTGGTACTGGACAGCTACGTTATTGAGCCGTCGAGCGCCGCGCCGGGCGATACCGTCACGCTGCGGGCATTGTTCAAAAATACCGGCTCGGCGACCGCTGAACAGGTTTTGATCCAGTTGGACGGGACGGACGGCGTTCTGATCGCCGGGGCGGACGGCAACAGCTTCGCCGTCGGCGATATGCCCGCCGGGGCGGGCGCGCCGGTGGTGATGCGCTTCATCATTTCGAGCAATGCGTCTTCCGGCGCGCAGGCGCAGGCGCTGACGATCAGCTACCTGCAGGACGGCAATGCAAAGCAGAGCAGCGCCAGCGTTTCGCTGAATGTGGAAACGGTGACGACGCCCACGCCGCTGCTTCTGCTTCAGTCGTACAACACCGGGCAGACCGAAGCCCTGGAGCCGGGGCAGCATTTCTCGCTCGCGCTGACGGTTCAGAATGCTGGGACGGTCGACGTGTCAAATCTGCTGGTGACGTTCGGGACGGTCTCGAACGGCAGCAGCAGTAGCTCGTCGTCCAGCAGCAGCAGCGGCAGTTCGACCAGTGGCTCCGGTTCGAACAGCACGACGATCACCCCCAGCACCGATTTCGCCATCTACGGCAGCGGCGGCACGATTTTGCTGGGCGACCTGGCGGCGGGCGGCAGCGCGAGCCTGATGCAAGAATTCATCGTCAGCAGCAGCCTGACCAGCGGCATTCAGGACCTGCCGATCACGCTG
>JADLHH010000593.1 GCA_020848855.1 Anaerolineae bacterium
AAGCTCGTAACGCGCATCCGGGTCGGTTTCGGTGATGCCCTGCTCGAACAGCGCGGTCACTTCCGGGTTGTTGTATGCCATGAAGCCGGTTTCGTCAGCATAGTAAGCGGCGTAGTTATTCGGCTCCGGTCCGAACAAGCCCCAGCCGCCGATGAAGGCGTCATACGGCTTCGCCGGGTCGAGATTCTCGTAAATTTCCGCATACATCGACGCATCATCCAGCGGGGTCAGCTCGAGGTTGACGCCGAGCGCGCGCCAGTTGTCATAGACGACCGGGGCAATCGCATTCTGAAGGGCATTCGAGCTGAAATAAATCAGGCGGATCGCCAGTTCGGTGCCGTCCTTGTCGAGGAAACCGTTGCCGTCGCTGTCCGTCCAGCCCGCGTCGGTCAGCAACTGCTGTGCCTGCGCCGCGTCATAGGGGTACTGTGCGTTGCGTCCCTCTTCATAGATGAACACGGAGCGGTTGAAGATCGAGTCCGGCAGAATGCCGTTACCCGCTGCCGCCACATCGATGATCGCCTGACGATCCAGCCCAATTGCCAGCGCGCGACGCACTGCCGGGTCGCTCACCACGGGGCTTTGCGTGTTGAAGCCGACATAGCGCATCAGGTCGCGCGGGGCGGTGCTGATGGTGTAGTCCGGGTTATCCTGGAACGGTGACAGGTCTGCGCCGTCAACCCGCACGAAGTCGACTTCCTGCGCCAGCAGCGCATTGGCGAGGTTCTGCGGACCCTGGACGAAACGCACCACGACCCGGTCGAGGCACGGCGCGCCGCGCCAGTAATCCGGGTTGGCATCCAGCACCACGTTTTCGCCCGTGTTCCATTCGACGAACTCGAACGGACCCGTCGTGATCGGCGCAGTGTTGTAGGGTGCGTCAAGCACGCTCGTGCTGGTGAAGGCGTGTTCCGGCACAATCGGAATGCTGAACGAGGTCAGGATCGAGGCGGAAGGCGCGTTGAGGATGACTTTGAAGGTGTGGTCATCAACGACTTCGAAGGTCAGCGGCTCGCCGTTCTGGATCAGGTTTTCGCGCCAGGCGATGGCGTTGTCTTCCTGAAGCACGGCGGTGTAGGTGAACAGCACGTCATCTGCCGTGAAGTCTTCCCCGTCGCTCCACTTGACGCCCTGGCGCAGATTGAAGGTGTATTCGAGACCATCTTCGGAAACATCCCAGCTTTCGGCAAGGGCAGGTTCGATGGAGTCGCCCCAGTTTTCGCCACCGAGTAACAGCGGCTCCGCCATGTAAGTCACGACCGAAAGGCTCGCGCCGTCATTGGCGTACAAGCCGCTCAGGGTGCGCGGGTCACTGTCACCCGTCGCCACCATCGTCCCGCCCGTCGTCGGGCAGGTGAAGCTGCTGTCATCCTGCGCGGCAGCCGTGCCAACCACGCTCAGAAGCAGCAGAACGCTCAAAACCAGAACCATTTTACGCATGGGCATATTCTCCTTGTGATCTAGCCCAGTTACACACAATTTTAGCTGCTAGTCCCGCAGCTGCGGGTCCAGCGCGTCGCGCAAGCCGTCGCCAACAAAGTTGAACGCCAGCACCACCAGCGAAATCGCCGCGCCGGGGACAATCCACATCCACCACGACGTACGAATCCACTGCTGCGCTTCTTCCATCATTGTACCCAGGCTGGCGTGCGGCGGCGGCACGCCCAAGCCGAGGAAACTCAACGCCGATTCGGTCAGGATGGCGCTCGGCACCGCCAGCGTCGCCGCCACGATGATCGACGCCGCCGTGTTCGGCAGCAGGTAAACAACGATCAAACGGAAATCGGATACGCCGATACTGCGCCCCGCCACGATGTATTCGCGCGCTTTCAGCGAAAGAATCTCGGCGCGCACCAGCCGTGCGACGGTCATCCAGTTCAGCGCGCCAATCGCAAAGACCAGCGCGATCAGGCTGCCGCCGAGGATGCCTGTCAGGATCAGCAGCAGCAGGAACCCCGGAATCGAGAGGAAAATATCAGTGATGCGCATCAGCACATTATCGACCCAGCCGCCAAAGTAGCCGGAGAGCGCTCCGACGGTGATGCCGATCACCAGTTGGAAGGCGACCGCCGTCAGCCCGACGATCAGCGAGACGCGCAGCCCGACAATTGTGCGGGAAAGGTAGTCGCGCCCGTAGTTGTCCGTGCCAAGCACATATTCGACGGATGGCGGCTGCGGGCGTCCCCCGGCGTAAGCGGCGTTGATCGCGTTCGGGTCGTAAGGCACGATCTGGTCAGCGAACACGCTGATCAGCGCCAGCAGCAGCAGCACGACCGCGCTGACCACCGCCAGCCGGTGCCGCCGGAACTGCCGCCAGATCAGCGCGGACTGGGTTTGCGATTGACGGGTTGGGACCAGGATTTGCGGGTTATTCATAGCGAATCCTTGGGTCAACCCAGGCGTAAGCGAGGTCTGCCAGCAGGTTGCCGACAATGATCAGCAGCGCGGACATCAGCGTGACCGCCATGATCACCGGGAAATCGCGCCCGGTCACGGCATCCACACCCAGCCGCCCGATGCCGGGCCAGCTGAAGATCGTCTCGGTGATGAACGCGCCGGTGACGACGGTCGGCACGGAAATGCCGATCAGCGTGACCATCGGGATCAGCGAATTGCGCAGCGCGTGGACGATCAGGATGCGCCGTTCGCGCAAGCCCTTGCTGCGCGCCGTGCGCATGTAGTCCTGCCCCAGCACTTCCAGCAGCGCAGAACGCTGGTAGCGCGACCACCCGGCGATCTGCGCCAGACTGAGCGTGATCGTCGGCAGGATCATGTGCTGCGCCACATCGAGCGAGTCGCGCCAGCCGGTGTACGATTCGCGCACCGAGCGCATCCCGGATGCGGGCAGCCAGTCCAGCTGAATGGCAAAGACCTGAATGAACAGCAAGGCAATCCAGAAAATCGGGATCGAGATGCCTGCCAGCGCCACCGTGCTCAGGACATAATCGATTGGCGTATAGCGTTTCAGCGCGGAGACCACGCCGATCGGCACGGCGACTACGAACGAAAGCGCCAGCGAAACCACCCCCAGCAGCAGCGTATTTGGCAGGCGGTCGCCGACCTCCTGGCTGACGGGGCGGCGCGTTCGCAGCGAAAAGCCGAGGTCACCGCCCAGCGTTTTGCCGAGCCAGTTGACGTAGCGCACGTAGACCGGCTGGTCCAGCCCCAGGCTGGCGCGCACCTGCTCGATATACACCGGGTCCACG
>JADLHH010000594.1 GCA_020848855.1 Anaerolineae bacterium
CGCTTCCGGGTTCACCAGCACCGCGCCGAGGACGGCTTCTTCCGCTTCCTGGCTATAGGGGGCAAGCTGCCCGGTCAGTGTAGAAGATCCGCTCGACATCGGCTTTTCAGGGAATAATCGTTATGTAGGAAACAAAACGGCGTGCTAAACCCTGCCGCAGCGCCGTAAAAACAAGAACATCTTCGCTGTAGATGCGAACCGCTTCATTCAGTTTTGAACCCTTCCGCCGGAAGGGTTCCTATTCTTCGTCCTCGTCGAGATCGTCCAGATCGAGCGTATTGACGAAATCCTTGAACGCGCTCAGGCGGTCTTCATCGACTTCCTCGCGCTGGACTTCACCCGCTGCGTGTTCGACATCTTCTTCTGGCTCAATCGAGTGGCGCTCCATCACGCTTTCGGCGACGAAAATCGGCACTTTGGTGCGCACTGCCAGCGCAATCGCGTCGCTGGGGCGCGAATCGACTTCAATCTGCTTGCCGCCGATATCGATCACGATGCGGGCATAGTAGACATCGTGGCGCAGGTCGTTGATCAGGATATGAACGACGGTTCCGCCGAGTTCGCGGATCATCGACTTGAGCAAATCGTGGGTGAGTGGTCGCTGCGGCGGCATCTCCTGAAGCTCGACGGTGATGGCGTCGGCTTCGCATGGTCCAATCCAGATGGGGAGGTAGCGGTCGCTGATGCTGTCCTTCAGGATAACAATACGATACTGCGACATCAGACTCACGCGAATGCTGTCGATAATGACTTCTATCATAGTTGTTTGTCTAGGCTCTAGCTCTGTTCACCAACCTGCTATCTGGATTATACACGGAAGATCGCATACAGCAACCAACAGTTCGACCAGTGCATCTGCCGTTCTGATCGTGGTATTCAGCGCCGATCCGTCCTATCATGGCGGCACTCAACAGGAGACGGATCGTGCTCAAAGGCTTCCTATGCGCGGGCGTGCTGCTGGCAGCGTGCGCCGCGCCACCCACCCAGCGTTTCGCGCTTGGCGACGTGATTCTGCAGGCGGATTTCAGCCAGCCGACCCAATGGGAGTCCTACGTCAACGCTGACCAGAACGTCAACTTCCGCATCGAGGACGGCGCTTACCGGGCGCAGGCATGGGACGGCGGCTTCATGTGGACGATCCACGAGCCGATGGTGAGCGATGTGGTGATCGAGGTGGAAGCGACACAGCTTTCCGAGTATCGCAACAATGCCTATGGCGTGATGTGCCGGGCGTCACCCAGCGCCAACGGCAACGGCTACTATTTTCTGATCAGCGGCGACGGGCAGTACACCATCCGGCGCGGGGCGGTCGATGAAGTCAGGGCGCTCATCCCGTTCACAGCGTCCGACGCCATCCGACAGGACAGGGGCATCAACCGGATACGCGCGGTGTGCATCGGCACGTATCTGGCGCTGTACGTGAATGACACGTTCGTGGCGGAAACGCGCGACGATTACTACCGGCAGGGCTACACCGGCTTGACGGCGGCGGTCGTCGACGATGGCGACGTGGATATCGCCTTTGACGATCTGAAAGTGTGGTCGGCGTCGCTGCTGCCGTGACCGGGGATGTTGGAAGATAATCCGTAGGGGCACGATATAGACAACCGAAGGTTGCACGTGCCCCTACAACGCGCGTCGATTACTGATTCCCGCTGCCTTGCCCTGGAATGACCAACTGCTGACCGATGCTCAGGGAATTCGGGTTGCCGAGGCTGTTGGCTTCCATGATTGCGTTCACCGTCGTGTCGAAGCGGATGGCAATCGCGTAGAGCGTGTCGCCGGGCTGCACGGTGTACAGTTCGCCGCCAACCGAGACCGGCGTTTCGCCAGCGGGGACGATGACCTGTTCGCTGTCGGGCTGCGTCTGCTCCCCGCCGTCAGGCGTGCAGTCGGGCAGCCGCAGCACCTGCCCCGGTTGCAGGATTGGCGGGTCGCCGGTTAGCTGCGGGTTGGCATTGCGCAGGGCGACGACAGTGGTGTCCTCCACAATTGCGATGCGGTACAGGCTGTCCCCCGGCTGGACGGCATAGGTACACGGCGCGCCGCGCACCAGATCCGAGGTGTCGAGCGTCGGCACTTCGGTTGGCGGAACGCCTTCCGTTGGCGGCGGCTCGGTCGGCAGCGGGGTTGGCGTCTCCGGCGTGACCACGTCGAGGATGGCGCCGGGCGTGATGATTTGCAGCGTCGCCGTGACCGGACCTTCAACTGGCGTCGCCGTCGCGGTACTCTCGAACGGCATCACTGTCACTTCGGTGAGGGCGAACGCAGGCTGAGTCGGTGTCGCGCCGCTGCTGGTATCCGGTGAGAGCAGCGTGATCGCCGGTGCGCCAGGCGTTGCCGTCACGTCGCCAAGCTGCGGAATAGCCGTCTCGGTCGCTAAGCCGGAGGTAGGCGGAATGGAATCGCCAGCGGGACGGAAGCATCCAGAAAGCAGCAATGCCGCCAGCACGAGAAGTCGACCCGCTTTGGTGAATACGTTGCTCAATGCCCTATCCTCCTGCTGTGCAAGTCCGTGATTCAGGATACACCGAACTCGGTCATTCTGCCAGCAGCGCAATCGTCATATTTGAGTGATGCCGTGTACAATAGAAGTGCGCTTACCGTGAGGAAAGGCTGTGCTGGTGGCAAGTAGGAAAAAGCGAGTCCTCGTCATTGACGACGATCCCGAACTGCTGCAACTGGTGCGTGTGCTGCTGGCGCGCATCAACGCGGACGCGGTCACGACCGACAGCGCCAGGACGGCGGAAGCTCTGCTTCGCGGCGGCGCGATGCCGGACTTGATCATCCTTGACCTGATGCTGCCGGAAGTGAGCGGCATCGAGTTTTTGCGCCAGATTCGCGCCAACCCTCAGTACGATCAACTGCCAGTGATCGTGCTGTCGGCGCTGATTGACCCGGATCGCATCCGGGTCGCGCTCGATGCGGGTGCGGATCGGTATCTGACCAAGCCATACATCGCCAACAACCTGTTGACGGTAGTGACCGAAATTCTGCGTATTGGGCGGCGCAAGTGAGGCAGTGATGTCCCGCGATATGTTGAGCGATGTTGAACTGACTATTCTGAGTCTCGTTTCCGAGAGTCCGCGCTACGGCTCCGAGATCGAGCGGGTGATCGAGCGGCGCGGGCTGCGTGAGTGGCTGACCGTCGGCTCGGCGTCGATCTATTACATCCTCAGCCGGCTGGAGCAGCAGGAACTCCTGACCAGCTCGCACCGTGCGGACGGCGGGGGGCGGGTGGTCTACCAGATCACCGATGCGGGACGCGGCGTGGCGCAGACCGCCGTCGCCGACCTGCTGAGCCGCCCGCGTACGCTGGGCGAGGGCTTCGCGCTGGGGCTGGCGAATCTGGGCATCCTCAAGCCGGTGCAGGTCGACCAGATGCTGATTCAGCACCGCGACGCGCTGACGCATGAGCTGCAGTCGGCGGAAGCGCTGCTGGCACGCCGCGACGAGGACGAGCCGTACTCGGAAGGCACGCGGGCGATGTATTCGCACAGCATCGCCCTGATGCAGGCGGAATTGACGTGGCTGACCGGTTTCATCCGGGACTGGCGCGAGCGTCACCCGGCGCTGGCGGAACACGCTGGCACGCACCCGCCTGACCCCGACGTGACGCAGACGCCGCTGCACCAGCGCACCATCGCCGCCGACCGGGACAAGCAGATTCAGCGCATCAAGCGCCCGAAGCAGGAGTGAGCCGGTACACGGCGAAGCTCTGCTGGAGATACACCTGTTCGACCGTGAACCCGGCGTTCCTGAGCGCGTCCAGCCAGGGCGTGATCCGCTCGCGTGACGGCGCTGCCAGATAGCGCGGCGCGGGGTCGTCCAGCGCCCGCGCGCCGGCGACCAGCGCTTCGGGCGTCGGGTAATACACGCGGCGCTTATCCGTCCACTCCCCCAGATAAAAGCCCAACTCCCAGCCAAGCCAGCGGTCGTAGACCACCGCGCCCGGCGGCTGGCTGTTCAGATAATCCGCCAGCGCCAGAATGCCGGTGTAGTCGCTGCCGTCCTCGCTGAATTCGGCACGGGTTTCGCCTGCGCCGCGCGCCCCCACCACCAGCGCGATCAGCAGCGCGCCTGCCAGCACCGTCCCCTCGGTGGCGCTCATACGCTGGCTCAGCCACGCCCACAGCCAGACGACTGTCCGAGCGCCCAGCAGCGTCGCCGGGATGAGCAGTGGCAGCAGGTAGCGCGGGTAGACGTTGAACGCCACCAGCCAGTGAACCAGCAGGTACGCCAGCACGAAGATCAGCAGGAGCAGGTCGATCATGGATGCCCGCCGCCGCGCACCCGTCGTGGCGCGCCCGCCGAGCATGACCAGCGCCGCCGCGCTCAGCACGATTGTCGGCGTGCCGACCAGCGTGCGGGCGTAGTTCAGCCACAGTGTCAGGCGCGGCGCGACTTCGTTCGCCCGGATCAGCCGCGCCGGGTTGTTGTTCGCCGCCGCCAGCGCCCACAGGCTGATTGGCTGGGCGCGCAGCCCGTCCCACGCGCTGATCGCCGCGATGCCGACCGCCAGCGGCGCGAGCGATGCCAGCGCCCGCCGCACCGTCAGCCGATCCATCGCCCAGCCGAGCGCCCACGCCAGCGGCAGCAGATAGAGCGCCTGCGGCTTGCTGGCGAAGGCGAGTGCCAGCGGTACGCCGCTCCACAGCCACCTGCCGCGCGCCGCCTGCAGGACGGCTAACCCGGCGAGCGCCAGCATCAACGAGTCGGTGAAGGCGGTCGCGCCGTAGACCGCGCTGTAGGGCGATAGGGCGATCAACAGCCCCGCCCATGCTGCCGTTGGGCGATGGCGATACAGCCGCCACGCCAGCGCGTAGGTAATCGCCGTCAGGGCGATCATCGCCAGCGCGCCGGGCAGCCGCGCCGCGAACTCGCCGAGGCGCGGGTCGAAATCCAGCACGCCG
>JADLHH010000595.1 GCA_020848855.1 Anaerolineae bacterium
AAGCGGGTTGATGAAATTGAACGTGACGGTATTGCTGCTGCTGGAGTACACGCCTTCCGACGTTGTTGTGTGTGTCGAGCCTGTCGAGCCAGCATAGCTCAGTTCGTCCGGCAAGAAGTCGATGATCTGAACGCCGACACAGTTATCCGTGATGCTGGCGCAGTTATAGTCGATCTGGTAATCAACAAAATCGCCCGGAGTCAGGACTGTGGCGGTGGTGGTCTTGGCAATTTCCATTTCCGCGTCGCTCAGCAGCGTGAGACGACCGAAAACACAGCTCGAGTTGTTGGTGTCTTCGTCGCTGATAAACGACAGGCGCAGGTCGGGCTGGCTAAAGGTACACGTTCCAGCCGTGCCGGGAATCAAGCCGAGAATTTGTAGCTGCCAATCGTCCACGCCGTCGTTGAACTCCACCGACGACGAGTCAGGGTCACACGGTCAGCGCAAGGCGCTGTGTCGCCATAGGGGCAGGTGGACAGGTTGTTGGCGGTTTCGTCCAAAGCGATGGTGCTGCTGATCGACGGAAGTACAGGCGACGAGGACACGAAGTTGAAATTCAGGGTCGCGCCTGTCAGCAGGCTGGAAGCGAACACCTGATTGTTGTAGTGCGTCAGCTCGCCGAGGAGAAACGGCGTGCCATTGGTAAACGTCCCGGCGCTGCCTGCCGTGAACCCAAACCCGGACTGCTGGGCGGGGCTGGCGGCACAGGGCAGAAGCGGGTTGGTATCGCCGTAGCGCACGGTCACCGGCGAAGAGGCGTTATCGACTACGAGGCAGCTTGGCGCGCCCGAACTCCCGACCGGAGACTGCCAATCGGGCGTAATCGTCGTAATATCAACGGCAAAACTTACTGACAACATGGTCAGCAAGCTGGTCAGCGTCACAAGAGCGATAGCGAGCTGGGCGCGCTTGGAGCGCAGGCGTTGGGTCAAAGTCGTGAGTATCATCGTCATCCTGTGATTAGAAAGTGCCAACAACGCCAAAGTTGATGTCGGTCAGGGCTTCGCCGGACGCCAGTACCACCGGCGTCTCGTAATCGAGTTGGCTGTCGCTGTTCCACGTGATCCCGTTCGGTGTGAACAGCGTGGCTTGATCGAGGCGAACCGTATAGCTTCCCGCCATGACCAGGCTGAACTGATATGCGCCGGTCACGGCATTCACGGGCGCGGTTGCGACAACTGTGCCGTTCTGGTCTATAAGGTTGACCAGAACGCCCGTAATGCCCATTTCACCACCATCGAGTACGCCAAAATTGGACGTTTCCAGCCAGACAATGCCGCTCACCGAAGCGCTCGGCACGGGAAGATAGCCGAAGTCTGCGACGTTGGTGGTGTCCGCAGCGCCTTCAATCACGATCGTGCCTTCGGCTGGCGCGCTAGGGTGATAATCGGTGGACAGCGTTGTCGCATCAACCGTCACGGTATAAGTGCCCGTACTCGTCGCCATGAAGGCGTAGCTGCCATCCGCAGCGGTAACAGCGCTTTGCGCAGCTCCTGCCGCGTCCGTCAGGATGACCGCAGCCCCCGCGATTCCGGCTTCGGTTTCGGTGCGTATGCCGTCGCCGTCGGCATCGCTCCACACCACCCCACCAATAGAGATAGTCGAAGCCGCTGTATAGGCAAAATTGGCGGGATAGCTGCCGCCGGACACAGTTTCGACCAGATACGCGCCCTCAGCAGGCAAAGCGAGCGTATATTCGAGTTCGCCGGAAACCACCGACGCATCGGATTGAATGGTGTACATTCCAACCGGCAGCATCGTGAAGGCGTAGCCGCCGTCAGTGCCGGTAGTCGCCGTCAGAACGACACCCGCAGCATCCATCAGCGTGACGTTCACGCCCTCGATGACGTTCTCCGCTTCGACGTGTGTGCCATCGCCATCCACGTCGTTCCAAATCAGCCCATTGATCGTCACCGGAGCATCGCAAGTCGTTTCGGGCGTGCTGACAATATCCCCGCTGGTAAAAACAGGCAGGTTGTACCCGGCTTCAATGGCAAGCGATTCATCAGTGTTCAGCAGGAATGTCCCGGCAGCGGTGGTGCCGTTGCTCAACACGATGCTGTATTCCTGCTCGGCGATCATCGCGCCACCGGCGTTCGTCACGGTAAAGGTGACGCCAGTCTCGAACGCGCACACCGCTTCCACCGCAATTTCCGACGGCGGCGGATCGCACGGCGTCTCTGGCTGGTAGACACTTGCTTCAAACGTCAGGCTGGGGCTGCCGTAGCCACCCTCAAGCGTCAGGCTTTCGCCCGCGAGCAGTGTAAACCCGGTGGACGATTCGCTGGCTGCTATTGGCTCGTTTGGCACTGTAGCAGTCGCATCCAGCACCAGCGCGTAGCTAAGCGGCGAGAGCATGTCCGCGCCAATATTCGTGATCGTAAATTCGACGCCGGTGGGCGTACACGCGAATGACACCACCAGTTCCGGCTCGGCTGGTTCTGCCGCCACCTCAGTCGTTGCTTCAGGGGTCGCTTCCAGCGTGGCTTCGGGTGTCGCTTCATCCGTCGCGCCCGGCGTCACTTCAACGGTGGCTTCCGGCGTCTTGGTTGTTTCAGGCACTTCGGCGGTGCTTTCGTCCGTCGGCTGCGTCGTCGCTTCGTCCACCGTCGGCAGCGGCTCATCCGTCGCCTCATCGCTGACAACGTCGGTCGTTTCCGGCGTAGGCGCGGTGGTCGCCGGCACATCCGTCGGAGCAATCGTCGGCACATCCGTTGGGATCGTCGTTGGCATGTCGGTGGGCGTACCCGTCCCCGTAGCGCCTGCCAGCGCTTCAACCGTCGTATCGACTTCGTCAGGGGACGTGTCATCATCCTGAGCAAACGTACTCGATGCCAGGACGAGGACGAAGACCACAAACGAGGCGATCAGGATAAAAATCAGACGATGCTTAGAGGCAAAGGCGAGTTGATGCATTAGAGAGCAGTCTCCTGTATTACACAAAGCCGCAGGTCAGCCTGGCTTGCCGTCGCCGTATCAACCGGCAGAAGGTGGGCGCTAAACCTGTGACATAGGTGAGAAATAACGGATCGAAGGAAAGCGGCAGCACAAAACACCGCCACACAAACCATCTTGTGGAGGAGTTTCATCGAATTTATGACTCGTTTGCAGCGAACGTTCTTCATGTCTCTCGCTAACAACGGTCAAAACAAAAACTGCGGCTAGGAGAATGTGCTTTTCTCAGCCGGGAAAAATGCTTATGACTCGTTACGGGCTTGTCCGTAGGCAATCAGAGACAACACTTTTAAAGATGACGATAACGCCACCTTCTCCTTCGCAGAACCGCTGCCGTCACACAAGCTATTCTTTTCGTTTCCCCTCAGAGGCAGAGGAGAAATTCATATAATCAGCTCTCTGCCTTTAGCCTAAATGCTCAAGGAGCTATCTTACCACCCAGCACCTCGGTAATGCCTTCAGTCATTGCCAGACCAGAACCAGTTTCTGCCAAGCGAAAAGGCTCAGGGTTGGTCGGCAGCCTCGATGCCCCTTCCTGTGTTGATCGCGGCATCCGGGAGGCTTTCAGGTTGCTTTTTGACGCTGAACAGGGTTGTTGCCTGCATTCGTGAACTTTGTGCGTTCATCACCAAATTCTGGCAGATCTGGCGCAAGCGGCGGCGATCACAGGCCAGGAGTAGCAGGTTATAACTGCTGTCTTCGACGAAAAGCACCTATTTATCTTTACTCGGTTGCTGCTCTTTACACAGCTTGACAGCTTCTTCACCTGAATACTCAGAACAGACCAGGACTACGACCGATTGTGTACTCATAACGATCTTGACTGTTTCGCGTAGAAGAAGATGGTCAGCAAGCAGCACTAACCGTATCCGTGCAACGACCTCCCTGCACCGGAAGCGCAAAATAACACTTATCTATTTTACCGCAATAGTTCAGGATGTTTTGTACATATTGCTATATTTTTCACACATACCCAGGTAACTGGCTGCTATAATCTTTGAAGCGCGTCGCCTTGCTCGGCACTGAATTCAGCGTTGCTTCGAGAAGCGTCCAACCGTTTCGATCTGAGAGACCATCTTGAAAGAGCAAAACTAAGAATCGGACGAGTTCGACAACGGGCGGCAAACCAGCGTCGAGTGGGAAGAAATCGAGCCGATTGTGCGGGAACATTTGAGCCGCGAAAAAACAAATGCCTAACGCAAAGACGCAAAGGAAAGATGAGCCTTTGCGTCTTTCTTTCATTCTTTGCGTCTTTGCGTTGAGTCTTTTTACGGCGCGAGTACGTTCATCCGCAGCAGGTCGAGCGCTTGCAGCGTGAGCAGGTTGCGCAGCGTGCCGCCCAGCCGATCCTGCGCGCCGTCGAACGAGCAGAAACTGCCGACTTCAGCTTTCAGGTGGGTACGGTCGGGTCCGATGCCGTCATCGGGGAGCGACTGCGCCGCCGCCCACAGGTTGATCAGCGGCGTCTGTTCCTGTCCGGCGATGTCCAGCAGCGCCATGTTGAATTCGAGCGAGCGCGGGTAGACCGTTTCGCGCTCCGGCAGCACGACGAAGGTGGTCAGCACCGGGATCACGCCGCGCTGGAGCGAGGACTCGACGATGGCGCGCATGTTGGCGGCGTATTCCGCCGTGGTCAGATCGTTGATATCGATGCCGCCGAGCATGATCACGGCGACGCTCGGCTGAACGGCGCGGTATTCGCACAGCACCGACGATTCGCCGCTCTCACATACGGCGTCGGTCGCCCAGAAGGGGTCGAGGGCGGCGGCGCTGCTGAAGCCCTTGCGCGATGCGATGCTGTGATGCGTGAACGAGTTGAGCGCCGGCGTGAAGAAATCGACGGTCGCGCGCAGGTAGTCGTAGCCCGACCAGTCGCAGTACACGTCCGCGCCCATGCCGATGGGCTGCAAAAAATCGCCGTTGGTAGTGTTGCTGTCGCCGACGGTGGTGAAGACGTTCGCGCGGCTGCCCATGCCCTGCCCCGCTGCGAAGATCGCGCCGAGGCGTGGGCTGTCGAAATTCCACAGGATCGGTATCTCGCGCAGGCGGCGCTCCATCGCGGGCACGTCGCCGGGGGTGACGGAAGTCGGCGTCAGGACTGGCGTGGGCGGCACAAAAGTCGGCGTGGCGGTTTCAAGCGGAATAGCGAACGGCGTGCTGGTTGCGGGTTCGGCAGTGTGGGTCGGCGGCGGGACGGTCGCGCTGGGCAGCACCGCCAGCGTCGGCACGGGGGTTTCCGGCTGGCGGGTACACGCGCCGACCAGCAGCGCCAGCAGAATCAAAGGCAGCCAGACTCGCATGGGATTACGCAGCGATGGAACGCCAGACGGCATCGAGGATTTGCAGCGAAGTCAGGTTGCGGATGACGTAGCCGTAGTACAGGTTGTTTGGGCGAAAATCCGCCGCGCCTTTGTAGCCCTTCGGCGGAACCGATGGATGCACGCCGTCGAGGTCCAGCCCGCCCATGCCGAGCGGCAGCATCGCCGCGCCGTAATCGACCAGCGGGATGGCGTATTCGCTGGCAACTTCGGACACGATGCGGTTGAACTCCTGCACGCGGCTGGCGAAACCGTCGCGCATGGGGATGGTGCTGAGGATAGGGATGATGCCGTTTCCTTCGGTCAGGCGGACGATGCGGCGCAGATTAACGCGATAATCCTCCGCATTGATTACGCCCACGTCGTTCGTGCCGAACATGATGAGCGCGACCGACGGCGACAGCACGCGGTATTCGCACAGCAGCGGCGGCTCGCCCGGATTGCAGACACTGGGGTCGCTCTCGTCGGGGTCGAGCACGCCGTAGGTCGTCCAGCCGATGCGCGCCGCCAGCGAATAATCGGTGAATGAGTTGGCATGGTTGCGGGTTTCGGCAGCCGAATAGAAGTCGATCACGCTCTGCAGGTAGCCGTACTCGCCCAGATCGTAAATGCCGTCGCCGATCGGGTTGAGGCTGAGGATCGACACGGTGATGCTGTCGCCCACTTTGGCGAACACGTCCGGGCGGTTGCCGCGCGCCTGCCCATCGGCAAAGATTTGCCGGATGTGGACGATGGTTTCGGCAGGCAGGCGGGTGTAGCCGTTTTCGCCAGAGAACGCGGCGTCGAGGTCGATATATACGTCGAGGTACTCGGCAAACACCCAGCCGAACTGATCATCGGGCGTGACGACCTGCAGCCATTCCTGATCCAGCGACCGCCCGACGAGGCTGAGCGCCGTGCCCGGCTCCAGCAGCGCCAGAATATCGGCATCGAGCGACGGCGCGCCGCGCAGCCGCAGCATGACCCCCGCCTGCACGCGGGCGTCGGGGGTCGCTTCTCCCTGCGCGTAGATGACCGAGACGGAGAGAAGCAAACAGAGCAGGATCATCGTAGGGGCGCAGCGTGCTGCGCCCCTACATATCCACATTTTCATCCCGTTTGCATCCGTTCCGCCAGCCATTTGTCGCGGTTGGCGGCGCGGGCGATCTTGCCGCTGGACGTCTTGATCAACCATTTGTTATCGACCAACTGAACGTAGTTGAGCGTCACCGTGCTGCGCTGGGCGACCGCCTGCCGGACGCTCTGGACGATGCGCTTGCGCGCGTCGGGATCGTCGGTTTGCACTTCAGCAACAACAGCGATCAGTTCCGTGCCTTCGCGCTCATCCGGCACGCCGAAGGCGACCGCACGCCCGGCGTGGATGCCCTCGACTGTGTTGACGATAGCTTCGATGTCCTGAGGATACACATTTTTGCCGGCGTTGATGATCAAGTCCTTCGAGCGCCCGACGATGTAAACCTCGCCGTCGGCGATGTAACCCCGGTCGCCGGTGAGATACCAGCCGTCGCGGAACGGCTGCAAATCCGGGCGCTGGTAGTAGCCGCTCAACATGCTGTCGCTCTGCACGGCAATTTCACCGACGCGCCGCTCCGGCAGCACGCCGCCGTCAGCGTCCAGCACGCGCGCCGCCGTCCCGGTGATTGGCGCACCGCACGACACCTTGATCACAGCATTCGGGTGATCGCGCTCGACGGGCACAGCGCGCAGGTCAGTTTGCAGCGCGACACGGTCGATCACGTCGAGATGCGGCAGCACGCCGGGCGGCGTCTGGGTGACGGCGAAGGTGTTCTCCGCCATCGCGTAGCTGACCG